>JAITNO010000171.1 GCA_031290405.1 Spirochaetaceae bacterium | reverse complement strand
CCGATACCCGCCTGACTTACCGGCCCCTATGCGACAATCCCCTCTTCTTTAGCCAAGCTGGAGCCTTCTCCAGATCAGTTGTCTTATAGGGAAACGGTATCATAAGGGAAACAAAAAGGCCAAGTTCCCGATCACTCATCTCTATTCTCTGTCTGGGAGCCGCGCCCCTCCTTGCTGTGTTGGTTTAAGGGGGGCCCGCGATGTGCCGATGTTAAGGGTGGTTTAGGTCTGCGTTTTTTAATGCTGTCCGCGTGGCGTGGCTGTGTTTATCTTCAGGATTGTATATACTGTAATTATGCGGGGGATGTTCGGCGTTTTAATCGGCATTTTTCTTTTTCTGGCGCTTGGGGTGCCGCAGGGGGGGCTCCAAGCGTGGGAAACGGGGGAGGGGTTTTACGATTCCTTTGCCGATTTTTTGAATGGCGCCTACGGGGTTGACGAGAACGCCGGTTTGACGGCGCTGCCGGTGCTGAACATTCCGATGGGCGGCAAGGCGGAGGCGATGGCGGGCGCGTTTGCGGCTGTGGCCGACGATGTTTCTTTTATTGAATGGAATCCTGCGGGTTCTGCGATGCTGGAGACCGCTTCGCTTGCTTTTTTCCACAACAACTGGATTGCCGACACGAAGATTGAGGCGGCGGCGTTTTCAAATAAGCTGGGCAATGTTGGGTTTGGCGCGGCGGCAAAATGGCTGTACACGCCCTTTACTGAATATAGTGAGTGGGGGGTGCGGTCGTCGAAGGGCTATTATTCCGAGGCGGTGGGGACGCTTAACCTTTCGTATAATTTTTTTCCGGGCTACTATTTCCCGGGCTTTGCCCTTGGCGTCAATGTTAAGGGCGGCCTGCGGGTTATGCCGGATTTTGCGGAATACGCGTCCGAGACGACGGGGGCTTTTGCCGTCGATGTGGGCGTCCTTACACGGATAAACCTCTTCAAGTTCTATGATTCGCGGGATAAGAATATGTCCTTCGCCCTTGTTTTGCGAAACTTCGGCCCGCTGGTGATGGACGACCCGCTGCCTGCCGTCGCGGTGGCGGGCCTTGCGTATAAGCCGTTCCGGCCTCTTTCGCTTTCCTGCGATCTGTCCTTCCCGATGAACCTTACTGATATGTCGTTATCCGAAAAGCCCTACTTCGCGTTCGGGCTTGCCGTCGCGATAACGAGTTTTTTCTCGATGAGGGGGGGCTTTATGATACGGGCCGGCGGTTCCCGCTGGACGATAGGGAGCGCGGTCGAGATGAACACGATTGCCATCGAGGTGAACTATTCGCTGGACCTTCTTACCCAGTTTCAGTCTTTGAATCGGGTTACCGTCGGCGTCCGGTTCAACTTGGGCGACGGAGGGCGCGGGGAAAAGAACAAGCTGGTCGACGCCCTCTATCTTCAGGGAATCGAATCGTATTCCAATGGCGACGCGGACGCCGCCGCGGATCTGTTCAACAAGGCGTTGGACATAAACCCCCTCTTTGACCCGGCGCTTTCGGCTCTACGGGCAATAAGCGCCGAAGACGACACGAACAGCCGCATCGAGGGCTTCGGCAACTATGAATACTAAGGGACACGCTGATTAACTCATGCGCGGCAATCGAGGCCGGCCCCGTCAATCGGCGCTAACTAGGGCAGTGTGAGGATGAGCTTTGCGATGCTTGCGGCGTTTGCCGGTCCAAGCCGCGGATACATCGGGAAGAGGGCCGTGCGGAGGCTGAGGGAATAGGCACAGGGGCTTTTCTCGCTGGGGGCGTCGAGGGCGCCGACGATGCTGCCGCTAAAGGCGCACTCCACGGCGATGTCCTTTTTTTTCGCATAGGCGACGACGTCCTTCATGCCGGTTTCGAGGATTAACGGGAAGGCAAAGTTGTTTGGCGTAAAGCCTTCAGCGTGGACAAAGCGTTTGTGGCGTCCGCGCATCGCGGCGTCCGCGTAGAGCCGCGCGATTTCGCTTCGTTTTTCGCTGTTGCGGGCGGCTTCGCGGAACTGGACGATCGCCATTGCGGCGTTCATGTCGGGGAGGCGGTATTCGGGCGGCAATTCCGGCAGATTGCGGAGGGCCGCCGCGTTCCGCCGCTCCATCGCAAAGAGCAGGGCCCCGCCGCCGGCCGTCAACAGGTCGCGCTCTTCCAGGCCGAGTATGCTCAAGGCGCCGAAGGAGCCGGCCATTTTGTCGCCCAGCGTCGCGCCGTAAGCCGTCGAGCAATCTTCGATAAGCGGAACCCCCAGCTCGCAGACCTCCCGCATATCGGGAAGCAGCGCCAGACTATGGTAAAGCGCGATGCACCGGACGGGCTCCCCGCCGCCGCCTGACTTCTCCATAGCCAGCCTGATTAAATCCGCCGTAACGCAGCCCGATGCCGGGTCCACATCGCAGACGACGGGAACCATCCCCACATCGGCAATCACGCGCAGATAATAACGCGGAGACAGGGCCGAAACGAGGACGCCGTCGCCGCCCCCCCCCTCAGACTTAAACATCTTGAGGGCAAGGAAGAGGGCCGTCGCGGGACTCCGCAAGGCCAGAGCATAATCAAAATGAAGATTTTCTTTTGCCGTCTGGACAAGACGCTCAGCCTGCTCCCCCGGCCCAATTTTTTCCTCCACCAGGACGGTCAGGACGGCGCCCATCTCTTTCCGTCTGATGGTAGGAGAGTAAACTTCGATTTTCATCTATGGGAATTAGAGGCCGAGGACCGAAGCCACCCTTTCGAGCACTTTCTTCCTGTCCAAAGGCTTAACGATGTAACTTTTTGCGCCCGTAAGGAGGCATTTTTTAACAACATCCTCTTTTCCCAGCGCGCTTACCATGATAACCTTCGCTTCTTTATCGAATTCCAGAATCTTTTCGAGCGCCGTTACCCCGTCCATGACGGGCATCGTAATATCCATCGTTACCAGATCGATCGAACCCGCCGCCGCCTTATACTTTTCCACTCCGTGTGCGCCGTCCCCGGCAGTATCCGCAACCTCGAAACCCTCCGAAGCCAATATCTGCCCCAACTGCTTGGCAATAAACATCGAGTCGTCAACAACGAGCACCCGGTAGGCCCCGCCACCGGGCTTAGCCCCCAGAATAACCTTATCACCAACAGGAATATCAGTCTTAGCAATCATCGCCTTGCTCCTTGAACCTTGTAGAATTTGACATTGTTTTACCATATCCAAAACGAACGGGAGTGTCAAGCGCCCGCCTCGCCGCCTCCCGTACGACTTCATATTCGTCCTTTAGAGCATATTGAATATCCTCCAGATATTCTTCTTTGTAGTCATTAACCATCGCATTTATGGCGTTCAGCTTCCATCTCCAGAGGGATTCCTTCTTTATGTAAAAGAATTTGGGCGTTATATGTTTTTCAATGTCATCGTAGCTCAAATGGATAATTTGAGAAGGCAAGAGAAACCGTTGAATGTCCGCAAGTCCGGGGAAAACATCTGTGTCTTCCCATTTGTCCTTATTCATGGGACAAACCTCTTGGCACACATTGCAGCCGTACATCCATCCTCCCATTTGTCTGTTTGTTTCATCATCATAGGAGGCCGCATCATTGGAGCTTGAAAGTCTGCTGACGCACGTGGCCATGTTCATCGTATAAGGCGCTGATAGCGATGCGGTCGGACAGGCTTTGACGCACTTGTTGCAATTCTCCGAACATTCCACAAGAGAATGGTTTTCAATCAGTTCCATCTCTTTGTCGGCTGCCCAGGCCGTTATTCCCACCCACGAGCCTTTTTCCGTATAAAGAAAGTTATTTCGCCGTATGATGCCCAAACCCGCTTTGTAAGCCGCCCAGCGCATAGCCGTAATGCCCGGATGTTCGTTTGAAGCCGTCTTAATTCCCAGATCATGCAGATGCTCTTCAAAGGCAATAAGCATCTGCCGCTCTGGGGAATCTTGGTTAAATCTTGAATCCACAAGATAGGATTTTCCATAACGGTCGCCTATGTCTTTGGGTATGATGTAATGCCCATAATGAAACACGGCAACGATGATTGATTTTGCCCAGGGAATGTTTTTCTGGACATCGGCAAAGCCCATAAATCCCCCATACAGCGCTTTCCCGTTTGGGAGGCGTTCCATTCGTTCCCGCAATCGATCCGCATAATCAAGCATGGCTTCCGGTTTAATTATGCCCAGTTTTTCGATGCCAAGGGCATAGGCTTTTTGCCGTATTTCTTCTTCAATCGACATACGTTTGCCGTCCTTTACGACTTCTTTTACCTATTCCGCAATGGGTCAACGCTTTCGTGCGCCTGCTTGGCGGCCTTGTCATGGTATCACCACGTTTTTGATGGTACTCCAGGGGCCTTTGCCGGCGTCTTCGTCGCCGTCTTTGCCTGTGGAGGGGTTTACCCAGCGCAGGGCTATGTAGAGGCATTTGCCGACGTGTTCGCTGCCGAAGGTTTTTTGCCAGGGGCTGGCAGTGTTGGTAAAGCTTTGCCAGCCGGATGAGTCGGCGGTGGCTGGGGCTGGGGCGTCCAGGGGGAGTATCCAGATGCGGACTTCCACGCCGTGGTAGGGTTTTTTGCTGCGCGAGGCGCTGCCGGCGATGCGGTATGTAACGACGATGCGGTGGTCTTGTATGTGGACGATGATTTCAAAGGCGACGTAGTGTGTTGGTTTTGCTTTTAGGGGGCGGCTGGTTTTATGGGGGCGCTGGCCGAGCATTGCCAGGAGGCGTTCGGGGAATTCTTTCGTGTAGAAATAACGGTGCAGGTCGCGCAACTGGTCGGTCAAGTCCTTAAAGGCTCTTTGGCATTCTTTTTTGACGATGGGCGTGGCGAAGTCTGGGGAGTCGCGTTTCTCGATGAGTTTTGCGCACGCGAGGCGCCCGGCGCCGAGGGCGTCGACCTTCTCTTTGGAGATTCCCCAAGCTTCGGCGTTGGTTTGCGCCGGGTTGTCGGGGTTTGAATCCAACAGAGCCTTGTGCCAGACGTTTGCGATGCCTAATTGTTCTTCTTGTTTTCCTGCTAACCAGTCTGAACTCATACTATGCCTCCAAAACATAAACATATCACTTCATTGCCGCGGCAAAGGACTGACCCATTCGCTCTAGCGGATCCCGCTTTCGCTCTAGCGGATCCTGCTTTCGCTTTAGCGGATCCCGCTCCCGCTTTAGCGAAAGCTGCTCCCGCTTTAGCGGATCCCGCTCCCGCTTTAGCGGATCCCGCTTTCGCTTTAGCGGATCCCGCTTTCGCTTTAGCGAAAGCTGCTCACGCTTTAGCGGATCCTGCTTTCGCTTTAGCGGATCCCGCTTTCGCTTTAGCGAAAGCTGCTCGCGCTCTAGCGGATCAGTCCATTTACCGTACCACGGATTCATTTTACCGTATGTGCGAAGTTTGTCAAGTGGGGAGCTGATTGCTTGGCAACAGGGGCTGGAGGCTTGGAGACGAGGGCCGGAGGCTTGGAGACGGGGGCTGAAGGCTTGGAGACGGGGGCTGAAGGCTTGGAGACGGGGGCAGGAAGCTTGAAGACGGGGGCAGGAGGCTTGGAGACGGGGGCAGGAAGCTTGAAGACGGGGGCTCAGCTGTGGGGGGCCTGAGGCTTGGAGACGGCGGCTCAGCTGTGGAGGGTCTGGGGGGCCCGAGGCCCCCGGCAGGTTTAAGGGTGCAAGGATGCGAGGAAAGCCTTTTTGTCGGGGGCTTTCATCATTGCTTCGCCGATAAGGGCGGCGTCGACGCCGGCGGCGCGCAATGTGCGGACGTCTTCGGCCGTCTTGATTCCGCTTTCGGCGACAAAGATTTTGTCCGGCGGAACGAGCGGGCGGAGGCGCAGCGAATTACGCAGGTCGACCTTGAATGTTTTAAGGTCGCGGTTGTTCACGCCGATGACGCGCGCGCCGGCGTCGAGCGCGCCTTTGACTTCGTCTTCGCTGTGCGCTTCGACGAGTGCGTCAAGGCGCAGCTTGTCCGCGGTCAGGATGAATTCCTCCAGCGTTTTGGCGTCGAGGAGGGCGCAGATGAACAAGACGGCTGAGGCGCCGAGGAGCTTTGCTTCGTAAATCTGATACTGGTCGATGATGAAATCTTTGCGCAGTACGGGGATTTCGACGGTCTGCGCGATTTCTGACAGATGGCTGTTGCAGCCTTTGAAAAAGTCCGGCTCGGTGAGTACGGAAATTGCGGCTGCGCCGGCGGCTTCGTATGCCTCGGCTATGTCAAGGTGAGGGAAATCATCCGCGATGAGTCCCTTCGACGGCGACGCCCGCTTGACTTCGCAGATGAACGAGAGGCCAGGCGCGGAAAGTGCTTTTTCAAAGCGCAGGGGCGCGGCTTGGCTGCCGGCGGCGGCTTGGGCGTTGCGGCGGATTGTTTCCAAAGAAATCTTTGTCTTTGCGCGGAGGACTCGTTTTTTTGCGGCGTTTGCTATATCATCCAATATCATAGTTCGTAATCCGAACGCAGATTATCATAACTTAAGGATGGCATCAAGATGAAAGTAATTGAAACAAGCGCGGCGCCTGCCGCAATCGGGCCTTATTCGCAGGGGTTTGTCGTGGGGGAGCTCGTTTTTACGTCGGGGCAGATTCCGCTTTCGCCGCAGACGGGGGAAATCGTCGGCGCGACGGCGGCGGAGCAGGCCGAACAGTGCATTAAAAACCTGAAGGCGGTGCTTGAAAGCTCAGGCTCGTCGCTTGCCAAAGTGATAAAAACGACGTGCTTTCTTGCCGACATGAACGATTTTGCATCCTTTAACGAGGTCTATGCGAAGCGCTTTACCGGCAAACCGGCGCGTTCCTGCATTGCCGTTAAAACGCTCCCAAAAAACGCGCTCGTGGAGATTGAGGCCGTCGCTGAACTGTAGGGCAGCCTTATGGGCGGCGCTCTTGCGCCGCCCTTGCGGCGGGGCAGGGTGGCGGGTCAATAGCGAAAATACCCGAGGTCGAATGCGATGAACGGCGTGAATTTGTCGGTGGGTGTGTTGCCCACGCCGCCGCGCAACAACAGGCCCATCGTCTCTGTTAAACGCAGCCCTACATTCGCCGACGCATTCCAGCAATAGGAATCGAATGTTGATACAAAGTCATGGACCGTAGGCTTGGCCGCCCCTATCGATAGAGACGCCGACAGTATCACCTGTCCGCCTAGTATGGTTATGTTGTCCCAGGGTTTATATTGAACGATAAAAGACGCGGCGGCTTTCTTAAAATAATAGTTAATGCTGTTCGCAACTTGTGGGAAATACATTCTGTCGGCCTGGTTAAAGCCGAAAAAGTATTCAAAGCGCGGGGCGTCGTCAGGATGAACCGTCAGATTCGCTCCAAGAAAAACGTTCGCTATTACGCTAAAGTATTGATTTACCATAAAGGCAAACGAGGTATCTATCGTCAGGACGTTGTATACGCCGTCTGCGGCAAAGCGTATTCGATTGTCGGCAACGTCAGAATCGTTTATATGATACGTAAGCGGATAATACAAAACGTTTTTTATATCCAGAAAGACGCCGCGACGCGCAAATATGGCGGTGTTTAACGTAGAATGTTTATACTCAACGCCAAAAGATGCGATGTTGGCATTATGGTCGGCATAAGCTTTCGATACGCCGGTAATCGATAAAGACATATTGTTATAATCAAAGCCCGCGCCGATGCGCAGCATATTGTGTTCATCAAACACAACGCCTATATCGATCTTTCCGTCGTAGTCCATCAGCTTGGAGGTGATGCTGTAGTCGCCATATCCGTCGTCGTCGTTCAACACCGACGATATTTGGGTGCGGGAAACGCCCGCGCCGCCTAAAAGGAACAGACGGGGCGTCAGCGGCTGCAGGTAGTTTACCTCGGCGCCAAGAGAAGCCAGAGCCGAACCGCCGATTGCCAATTGGGAACCCGGCCCCGTTAATCCGTTAAAATGGACTTTCGCTTGCAGCGACAGATTGTTTAACGTGCCCGAGGAGGCGGTTCCTTCGTACGTCATGCCTATGGAAACAAGGGTGCTTGAAATGCCGCTTGCCGCGCCTTGAACAATAACTTCAAGCACGGTCTCCTTCGTTCTTGCGTCAACTCTTGTAACGATATAATCATAGCTGCCTGTATAATATATCGCATTGATTAAATCATCTAAATTGGATGGGGTAAGTTCTTTGCCTTTGATTGTTGCATTAAACATATCTTCGATATACGGCCTGTCGAAGGGCAGAATGCCCTTAAAACGTATGCTGTCGACGACCATTGCCGGCAGTTCATCGTAGGGTTGTTTCTTTGTCTTGCCCGGTTGCCGGGCTTGCCCGTTTGCCGCGCGCTTCGCGTCAATTTTTTCTTTTATTGGTTTTAACGCTTGTAAATACGCTTCCCTATCGTCTTTTGCTTTTGTATAGATTTCATCGGCCTTTGTAAAATCAAGTATGGAAAACGCATGAACATCCGGGATAATAACTAGATCGGCGATGCTGTAATCAGGCACCTCGGGGGTAAGAAAATTGGTGCGCGCCATGCGGGCAAGCAGATTTAATCCGCTGTTGTCGTTTGATTCCTTTTCTTCCGCTCTGTTTAAGTACAGCACATTTTCGGGAATGGATTCTTGTGTGTTGATGGGCAATATTGCCCCAATGTCGATGGCAATGACAATGTCGTAGCCCATTTCTTTTGCCATGTTAATTGGCAGATTGTTTTTTACGCCGCCGTCAATGTAGTACCGCCCGTCAATAAAACTTGGCTGAAAAATCCCAGGCAAACTCATGCTTGCCCGTATTGCCTCCGCGATGTCCCCCGAATCAAACACTTTGAGCGTGCCGGCCAGCGCGTCAACCGCGGCGGCTCTAAAAGGAATCTGGAGTTCATTAAAATCGTAGTAAGAAGGAATCTTGGCGGTAAGATTTTTTAACAGCTCATACACACGAACGCCCCTTGAATAGCCGGTTGGAAGAGACGGAGTAAATCCATGGAATCGTATGTTTATTGGATAACTCTGCTTGTTAATGGCTCTTTGAATGAGGCTGCGCGGAGTGTCCTGGAAGATGTTCGACCAGTCTTGCGCGCTTAAATTATCTTTTATGTCGATTGTTGAATATCCGGCGCAGTAAAGCCCACCGATAATGGAACCTATGCTTACGCCTACAATCATATCAATGGGAATATTCATCTCGTCAATCGCTTCAAGAATGGGAAGAAGCGCATACCCCTTGGCGCCGCCGCCGCTTAGCACAAGGGCAACCGATGGTCTGTCCCCGGCGTGTCCCTGATTTGCAGGACTCTGAGCGTGAAGCGGGAAGCTCAAAATGGAAATCAAAAGGAAAATACAAAAGACATTTTTTCTTGCGGCGCCCACAGTGGGTATGAAGTTTGCAAAGACTTTTGTCAATGGACTATAAAAAATAGGCAACGCCTCCTTCAAAAATCTTCTGGAATTTATTGCCGGGAATATTTTTGTATAGATACTTTCCAGCGCGTTCGCTGTGCGCCATCTTGCCAAGCACCCTGCCGTCCCTGCTCGTAATCGCTTCTATCGCCGCCATGCTTCCGTTTGGATTGCAGCGCAGGTCCATCGTCGGCGCGCCGTCTAGGTCAACATATTGGCAGGCTATCTGTCCGTGTGCCGCAAGTTCCTGCATCAGCGGCCTGCCTGCGGCAAAACGCCCCTCGCCGTGGCTGACGGGAATCGTGTGAACCGCCCCCTGTTCTTCACGCAAAAACCACGGGCTCAAGGTCGAACAGATTTTTGTCTTTACCAGCATACTCTGGTGCCGACCAAGCGTGTTGAACGTGAGCGTCGGGAAGTCCTCTTCGACGTCTATAATTTTCCCGAACGGGACAAGCCCCAGCTTTATCAAAGCTTGAAACCCGTTGCATATGCCAAGTATCAAGCCGTCTCTCTTTTCCAGCAAATCCATGATGGCCGCCGACGCTTCCTGTCCCCGCAAAAACGCCGTGATAAGTTTCGCGCTCCCGTCCGGCTCGTCCCCACCCGAAAATCCGCCGGGCAGGACGAGCATATTGCTTGCCTTGATTTTTTGGGAAAGCGTTTTCGCGCTCTCCGCCGCCTGCTCTGAGCTTAAATTCTTTATTACAAAGATTTCCACATCCGCGCCGGCGCGTTTTAACGCCCGTGCGGTGTCATACTCGCAGTTGGTTCCGGGAAATACCGGTATCAGCGCGCGAGGCTTGATATTTTTTTTAATATTCGGGCGCATTCCCGCTATCGCGGGAACCGGGCTATCCGCTCCAATGCTTCGTATTTCCGCTTCCATCCCCTGCGCGGCTTTATCCGTCATGCTGTGATACGGCATAAATGCTTCATATTTGCCCTCATATACTCTTTGAATATCGTTCATATCGATTTTTTCGCCAATATCCAGCATATACTCTTCTATAGTTTCGCCGATTTTTTGACCGTCAAGACGAACGCCCTTCGGCGCTTCGCAGATAAACGATCCAAAGGCAGGTTCAAACATAGCATTGCCATTAAAATTGCCGTCGGCCTTAAACCCTATTCTGTTTCCCAAACACATCTTTACAAGCGCTTCGGCAACACCGAAACGTTCCACCGACCACACGGAAATAATATTTCTTTTCTCAATCTGTTCCTCCATATAATCCAATAACGCCGTCATATTCTTACTATCATGGACATTGTATGTTGTTTGTTCGTGTTCGTTGTTAATCTTTGAATGCATCCAGTATACCGACGACCCGGCGCTCTTAAACTCGCCGCTTATGATATTGCGGACGTTTCCCACGCCAACGGCAAACGACACGAGCGTCGGCGGCACATCGAGTTTTTCAAAGCTGCCCGACATGGAATCCTTCCCGCCTATGGCGGCGCAATCAAAATCCAATTGGGCTTGCAACGCGCCGAGCAATGCCGAAAACGGTTTAGCCCAGCGGCGCGGGTCGCCCATCATCCTTTCAAAATATTCCTGAAAACTTAAAACTATTGTTTTTCGCTTAAATCCCGCGCCGACGAGTTTTGCGATGCTGCTTAACACGGCTATATACGCGCCTCTATACGGGTCTGCCTCACTTATAAACGGGTCAAACCCAAATGACATTCCGCTGCACGTTTCCGTTTCGCCTTCCTCGACCGGAATTTTCGCGCACATAACCTGCGCCGGCGTAAGCTGGTATTTGCCCCCAAACGGCGCAAGCACCGTTCCCGCCCCTATCGTCGAATCGAATCGCTCACAGAGGCCTTTCTTTGAGCAAACGTTGATGTCGCTTGCAAGCGAACGGAATCTGTTAAAGAAGGGCGTAGCTGGCGGGGGAAGGGGAGTGGAAACCCATCCTCCGTCCCGCATTCCATGCGTTGCGTCGACTTTCACCGCCGCATATTTTTTCGCCCCGTTGGAGTTTAAGAATTCGCGCGAAACATCGACAATCGTTTTGCCCCGCCACCGCATCGTTAAACGTTTTGCCTCGCTCACTTCGGCGACGACAACGGCTTCAAGGTTTTCACTTTCGGCAAGCGATATAAATTGTCCGGCGGCATTTTTTTCAACAACGACTGCCATCCGTTCCTGACTTTCGCTTATCGCAAGTTCCGTGCCGTCGAGCCCCTCATACTTTTTCGGCGCTCTGTCCAAATTGACGAGCAAGCCGTCGGCAAGTTCGCCGATTGCCACGGACACGCCGCCTGCGCCGAAATCATTGCAGCGCTTTATCAGCCGCACCGCCTGCGGATTGCGGAAGAGGCGCTGCAACTTTCTTTCGACGGGCGCGTTGCCCTTCTGCACTTCGGCGCCGCAACGTTCCAGGCTTTCCGCCTTGTGCGCCTTCGACGACCCTGTGGCGCCGCCGCAACCATCGCGCCCCGTCCGCCCGCCCAGGAGGATAACAAGGTCTCCCGCGAGCGGCGCCTCCCGTCTGACGTTTTTTTCCGGCGCCGCACCAAGCACCGCGCCAATTTCCATACGCTTCGCCCTATAGCGCGGATGATAGAATTCGTGGACAAGACTGGTGGCCAATCCTATCTGGTTGCCGTAGCTTGAATAGCCCTGCGCGGCGCCTAAAACAATTTTCCGCTGGGGGAGTTTTCCGGGGAGCGTCTCGCCGAGGGGGGCAAGCGGATCCCCCGCGCCCGTCACGCGCATAGCCTGATACACATACGCCCTGCCGGACAGCGGGTCGCGGATAGCGCCGCCTATGCACGTTGCCGCTCCGCCGAAAGGTTCAATCTCCGTCGGATGGTTGTGCGTTTCATTCTTGAACAGCAAAAGCCACTCCTCGCTCTTGCCGTTGTTGTCAACTTCTATGTTTATCGAACAGGCGTTCACCTCTTCGCTTACATCCCAGTGTTGGAGTTTCCCGTCCGCCTTCAACGCCTTCGCGCCGATGGTCGCTATATCCATCAGCGTTTGTTCTTTTTCCAGACCGAGCTTCTTTCTTAATTCAAGATAGACATCGTATGTTTTTTGAACAGCATCGTCGTCAATTTCAATCGTATCCAAGACCGTACCGAATGTCGTGTGCCTGCAATGGTCGCTCCAATAGGTGTCTATAACGCGCATCTCCGTCAACGTCGGGTCGCGTCCTTCAGATTGAAAATACTTTTGACAGAACAACACATCGCCTTTATCCATCGCAAGCGCATAGCGGTCTATAAACCCGCACACTTCATCTTCTTGCAGAACATTAAACCCTTCGATAATCGGTATGTCGCCCGGAACAGGATACTCGGCCGTCAATGTTTCTTTTACACCCAGATACGCGTTTCTTGCTTCAACAGGGTTTATCACATATTTTTCTATGCGATCCTTGTCTCCTTCTGAGAACACGCCTTCAAACAGATAGAGTTTTGCGCTTGCAACGAGGGGACGTTCCTTTGGGGCGATTAATTCTATGCACTGAGCCGCCGAATCCGACCTCTGGTCAAATTGTCCGGGCAGGTACTCCACCGCGCAGATATAATCCGCGTTGGGCAGCGTGTAAAAAACAGCGTCAACAACAGGCTCGCTGAACACCGTTTTGACGCAATAGCGGAAGGTCTTTTCGGCTATGCCTTCAACATCATAACGCTGAACGACGCGGAGCCGCTTTAAGCCCGACAGCGAAAGGAGGCTTCGCAGTTCATCCTCCAGATGCCTCGCCTCAATCGCATAAGCATCTTTCTTTTCAACGTAAACTCTGTAGACCATACGTTCCTATATCTTTCCTGTAGTGCGCGTTTTCAAAATGAACCTTTTCCACAGCCTTATATGCGTTTGCCACCGCATCCTTCAGAGTATCCGCCTTTGCCGCAACGCCGAGGACCCGCCCACCCCCCGTCGCAAGCGCGCCGTCTTTTTCCACAACGCCCGCGCAGTATACCGTTATGCCGTCCAGCTTTTGCGCGTCGTCAATGCCTCGTATCGCAAACCCGTTCGCATACTGTCCAGGATACCCCCCCGACGCCATGACAACGCAGGCCGCCGCCCCCTTTGAAAAACGCACCTGCGCCGCGTCCAACGTTCCGTCAGCGCAGCGCAGCATTATTTCCAGCAAATCGCCTTCCAGGAGCGGCAACACAACCTGCGTCTCAGGATCGCCGAACCTGCAATTGTATTCAATCGTTTTCGGTCCGTCTTTCGTCAGCATCAAACCAAAGTACAGGCAGCCTTTGAACGGGGAGCCGCTTTCCCGCATGGCTTCCACCGTCGGGATAAAAATCTTTTCCATACATTCGCCTGCAATCGCACTCGTATAAAAAGGATTCGGGGCAATCGTCCCCATGCCGCCGGTATTAGGGCCCCTGTCCCCGTCCAGAGCCCTCTTATGGTCCATGCTGCTCACCATGGGAACGAGCGTCTTTCCGTCGCAAAAGGCGAGCACGCTTGCCTCCGGCCCCTCGAGGCATTCTTCAATAACAACCCTGTTCCCGCTGTCGCCGAATTTCTTTTCCTTCATCGTCATCACCAGGGCGTCTTCCGCCTCTTTACAACTGTGGCACAGGGTAACGCCCTTCCCCAGCGCAAGCCCGTCCGCCTTGACGACCACCGAATCCCTGCCGCTTGCAAAATAGTTCTTTACATACCGGAGAGCATCTTCGGCGTCGTCAAAAGCCTCGTAGGATGCCGTGGGTATGCCATGCTTCTTCATCAGATCTTTTGCGAACACCTTGCTCGCCTCGATTCGGGCCGCAGCCTTATTCGGGCCGAATGAAGGAATCCCCGCCGCTTCGAGCGCGTCCACCATGCCCAGGGCGAGCGGGTCGTCCGGCGTTACCACCACAAAATCAACCCCGTTCTCCGCGCAGAAGCGCACCGCGCCGGCAACGTCGGTCGCCCTTATCGGAACCAACTCCGCCTGGCCCTTCATGCCCGCATTGCCCGGAAGAGCGTACAGCCCCGCCACGCGGACGCTTTCGCGGAGCTTCTTGACAATGGCGTGTTCCCGCCCGCCCGACCCAATAACCGCCACATTCAAAGCGTTTCGCATAGAACCTCCAATGCTTGAGGCAGGATGATCCACTCAGCCTCTTCCATAACGCGCCGTTGCAACGTTTCGGGAACGTCGCCAGGGCGGACCGCAACCGCCCTCTGTTCGAGGATCCTCCCCCCGTCAAGCGCCCCGTCGACGATGTGCACCGTCGCGCCGGAAACCTTCACACCCCGCTCAAGAGCCCTTTTATGCACATTAAGCCCGTAGCAACCCGCGCCGCCAAAGGAAGGCAAAAGACTCGGATGAACGTTAATAATCCTGTTTTTCCATGCGTCCAACACCCCAGCCCCCAGAACAACCAGGAAACCCGCCAGAACCACAACCTCAATCCCGTTTTCCCTCAATATCGCGCAGAGACCCTCATCGTATCCCACCCCGTCAAAACGCCCGTCGACATAGCCCCTTTCCAGCACACACGTTTTAACCCCCGCCTCTTCCGCGCGCCGCAGCGCAAAAGCCCCCTTTGAAGAAGACACAACCACTGCAAGCTCGACGTGAGGCAAAGCCCCACCCCTTTCCGCATCGATAATGGCTTGCAGATTAGACCCGCCGCCCGAAACCAAAACCGCGACCCGCCGCCTCATGCCAGCTCCACCCCACCGCAGCCGGACACAAGCTCGCCCACCGCATAGGCGTCCACCCCATGCCCCTTCAGTATGGACAGCGCCCGCGCGCCATCATCGTTCCTTACAACAACAACCATCCCCACCCCCATGTTGAACGTGTTGAACATATCGCGCTCGCTTATCCCCCCCCTCTCCGCAAGAAGACCGAATATCGCAGGCGACCTTACCGCGGATTTCTTTATCCTGATGGAAAGATGATCGGGGAGGCAGCGGGGGATGTTTTCGTAAAATCCCCCGCCCGTAATATGGCAGGCCCCCATAACCGCAACCCCCTCAGCCAGCGCCAACAGCGGCTTTACATATATCCTCGTAGGGATGAGCAATTCTTCGCCGAGCGTCTTCCCCAGAACGCTTTTATAATCGCCCAACGCCTTGCTGGCGGATGCCGCATCGTCAAGCCCAAACACACGCCTTACAAGCGAAAAACCGTTGGAGTGGAGACCGGAGCTTGGAAGGGCAATCACCGCGTCGCCTTCGCGAATCATGGCGTTGTCAAAGATCTTCGCCTTATCCACAACGCCGACGGCAAAACCGGCAAGATCGTATTCATCGCCCGCATAGAAGCCCGGCATCTCCGCCGTTTCGCCGCCCGAAAGAACGCACCCCGCCTGAACGCACCCCTCGGCCACGCCCTCCACGATGGCCGCAATTTTACGCGGCTCGTTCTTCCCGCAGGCAATGTAATCGAGGAACACCAGCGGCCGCGCACCCGAACAAACAACATCGTTCACGCACATGGCGACGCAATCGATGCCGACCGTGTCGTGCCTGTCCAGCAGGAAGGCCACCCGCAACTTCGTGCCCACGCCGTCCGTGCCCGACACCAGCACCGGATGCGGCGTCTCCGCCAGGTCAAGCTCGAACAGCCCGCCGAACCCGCCCAGCCCCGAAAGTACGCCGGGTCTGTTCGTCCGCTCCACGTGCTTTTTCATCAGGCGGACGGCCTCGTAGCCCGCCTGGATGTCAACGCCCGCATTTTTATAGCTTTCGCTAAAGCTCTTACTCGTTTCCACGCGCCCATTCTATCGCAAAGCCCGCTTTTGGGCAATGGCGGCCCTGCGAGAGAAAAGAGACGAGGGAAAAAGATGAGCGATGAGCGCCCGGCGCCCTTCACGAAGCCGAACCCTGAGCCTGTCGAACGGCCTGCCCCCGTCGCCGGCCCCGGCGTCCGTCGCCGCAACGCCCCCCGAGCCATTCGGGGGAGTCCCCGAGCCGCTCGGGGGAGCCGTTCTGTGCACCGGGCAAGTTGGTTCAGCCTCCGAAAGTCTCCAGTTGCACCGAGCACGTCGCCAGCGGGGGGAGCGCCCCCCTCCTCCCCTAGACGATTGTTCTCCAAGCGGCTATGCTCTCCCTTGTGAACGATCTTGGCTATGACATTGTGTTTGCCATTCCCCTTTTTGGGGGGCTTGCGATTACGGAAACGGTCGTGGTTTCGTGGTGTGTGATGCTTGCGCTGATTGCCCTTGCGCTTGCGGCCACGAAGGGGATGCGGCTTGCGCCGGTGGGCGCGCAGTGCCTGGTCGAGGCGGGGGTGGAGGCGCTGGATGGGTTTGCGAAGGAGCGCTTTGGACGCTGGGCGCGTTTTCTGGGCCCGTACATGGGGACGCTTTTCCTTTTCCTGCTGCTGTCGAACGTCGTGGGGTTTTTGACGCCCGTTGAGTTTTCTTTTTTGGGGGCCGAATACCGCGCGCCTTTTGCGATTAAACCGCCGACGCGGGACGTCAATGTAACGGCGCCGCTTGCCTGCATGACGATCCTGATGACCTTGTTTTTTGGCTTTGCCTCGAGGGGGCCGGTCGGCTGGCTGAAAAAGCTCGTCTACCCGGTGCCCTTCATGCTGCCGTTTAACCTTATGGAGTATGGGACGCGGCTGCTTTCGCTCAGCCTGCGGCTTTTTGGCAACATACTCGGCGGCATGATACTGATGGTTCTTATCACGGGGATTGTTCCGGTGGGGCTGCCGCCTGTTTTTTCGCTTTACTTTGATTTTTTCGACGGCCTTTTGCAGGCGGCGATCTTTGTGTTCTTGTCTGTGTTGTATGTTTCAGAAGCGTGCGCCGTCGGCGACGACTAAGCGCCGCGACTGCCTTTTAAGGAGTGATTATGAATGTATCTATGTTTGCCGCCATTGGGGCGGGAATTGCCGTTGTAACAGGGCTTGGCGCGGGAATCGGCATCGGAATCGCGACGGCAGGGCTGTTGCAATCCATCGCGCGCCAGCCGGAGGCTCAGCCTAAGATGCTGCCTTTCTTCTTCGTCGGCGTCGCGCTCGCCGAGTCGACGGCCATCTACGGCTTGGTTATCGCCTTTCTCCTCTACGCGAAGATATAGCCGGCCATGCTCAACTTCGACCCCGTCACCGTCGTCATAACGCTCATCAACCTGGCGCTGCTCTTCTTCATCCTTAGGGCGATTCTCTTCAAGCGGGTCTCCGCGTTTATCGCCGCGCGAGGCGCGAAGATCCGCGATGATTTGGAAAAGGCGGCGCAGACGCGGGAAGACGCGGCCGCCCTCCTCGCCGCCTACCAGGAAAAGCTGAAGAGCGCCGAGGCGCAGGCGCAGGCAATACTCCGCAGCGCGCGGGAAACTGCGGAAAAACGCGCAACGCTGATTGCAGAACAGGGAGAAGCGCAGGCCGCGTCCCAGCTCAAAGCGGCGCGCAAGCAGATCGCGGCGGAACGCGAGGCGGCCGTATGCGCGTTTCGGGCCGACGCCGTGCGGCTCGTGCTTACCGCGACGGCAAAGCTCCTTCAGCGGGAAATCACCGGAAAGGACGCCGAGCGCCTGGCCGAGCAGGCCCTCCGCGAGCAGTCCGCGCCCGACGCCCGGCGGCGCTTCTGATGTTCCCCAAAGACCGCTGGGCGGAAGCCTTCATCCGCAGGGCCGAAGACGGCGCAGATGAAGGACTGTCCTTCCTCGTCTGCGCCGCCTCGGCCTTGAAAAGGGCCCCCCCCGACGCATCCGGCGCCGCCGCCGCCCGGGCGGCAAGGGCCTTCGACAAGGCGCTTCTGGCGGCAGGCTATCGGGAACAAAGCAGCGGCGTAGAAGCCGCGCGGGCCCTCCTCTGCCTCCTCGTCAAGCGCGGCGCGCTAGGCCACGCCGACAGCATCATTCAAGAAATCCAGCGCCTGGCCGACAAAAAAGCCCACATCCTGGGCGCGCGGCTCGACGCCGCCCTGCCGCTGTCGGCCCCCTTCCTCGACGCACTCAAAACATCCCTGTGCCGCGCCTCAGGCGCCGCAGACGTCCGCCTCCACGTCGTACTGGCGCCCCAATTGCTCGGAGGCTGCCGCCTTACCATAGACGACGAAATGCTCGACTGCAGCCTATCCGGAGCCCTCGCATCTTTCTACAACGGCCTACGACGCTGAGCCCGGGAAAGCGGCTTGGCGTCAGGCGCCGCCCGGCCCTCACGCCGCCGCCTGTTGCCGCGCGACCTCCTCCTGCCTTGTCCTCAGCCCCCTCGCGATGAAAGACCCTCCACAGGCCATGCGGAGGGCCTTTTGACGCCTCAACGCTCACCTTTTGCAGAGGGACGCATCGCCTGCGCCGGAGCATTCTCCGCACTTACTCGCAGCCGACGCCCGCTTAGGCGTGGGCGGATTTTTTGCGCCCGTGACGAGGGCGCCCGCGCCCGTGAGCAACTTTTTCACGGGCTTTTTCAATTTATTGCCGGGCCGCAATGACTTGTTGCTGGGCCGCAATGGGTTGCCCACGGGCGGTTCGACGGGATTGTGGGTCGGCTTCGCGACGGGCGCAGGGCTGGCTGATTAAACAGTATTTTGCGCCGCGTGAACGGCGTGGGAGCGGCCGCCCGTAGGGTGGTTACCCCTGTTACCGTTCTTCATCTTCCTAATTATTCATTACCGAGCGGATGCTTGCCGAGCGTACCATGTGGAGCCACTTGGCGCCGTGGACGCCTTGCAGACAGCGGTCGACGGGGTTTACCAGCAGATCCATGTCTTCCAGCGGGATGACACCCAGAAGGGTTTCGTGTCCTTTTGGAAAGACTATCGGGCGGCTTGAGGTATACCTGTCTTCCCAGTGGATGTCAACCAATTCGGCTTTGGTACATTTTAGCGGTATGTCACCGGCAAGATGCACCTCATCTTCCTTTTCTATCTCCAGTCCGAGTTGCAAGCGTAATGCCTCGGTGATAACGAGCGGTCCCGCGCCGGTGTCTACCAACGCATCCACCGTAACTTGTCGCACATCCGCCTCTTTGATGACGCCTCGCCGGGCCATACCCGCATCAATGGCATTCACCAGTGTAATTTTTTCTACTACTTCACCCATAAGATTCTCCTTGCAATCATGTTTTACAAACAGTATACACGCCACAGCACAAAACCACAACAGCGCAAGCTTACGCTTGCGCTGTTGTGCCTTTACTTCATTCTTCTTCCCCCTCCGGCTTATCACCGGAGGCTCTTTTTCTTCACCGCCGCCCCTCGCGGGGCGGGGGATCTCATTCTTCTCTCTTCCGCCGCTACTTCACTATCCGCATCGGCTTATCACCGTGGGCTCCGATTAGTCGCTCATGTTTGGGGTCCACCAGCACGTCCATGCCTTCCAAGGGAAGCGCACCGAAAAGCACCTCTGTTTCATCGGGTAGCACGAAGGCATTGCAGCCGGTATAGCGGTCTTTCCAGTAAATATTGACCGGCTCGGTTACTAAACCGGTTACAACACCGTTGGCAACTTCCGATGTGTCTGTATATAGAACATCCAAGCCCAGCCTTGCGCGTGTTTCCTCGTTGATCACCAGCGTCCATGCGCCGGTGTCCACCAACGCCTTCACCGTGACTTTTCGCACTTCCGTATCCTTGATAACCCCACGCCGTGCCATTCCCGCATCCACGGGATTTTCCAAAGTAATCTCTTCTCTAAATGTACTCATTTTAATCTCCTCTAACAATTTCTCCCATCATACATCACATAATAAGAGGGAGCAAGCTCCCGCTTGCTCCCTCTTATCTTCCCCCTCCGGCTTATCACCGGAGGCTCTCTTTCTTCACCCCCGCCGCCCCTCGCGGGGCGGCGGCTCTCATTCTTCATTCTTTAGCTCGACGTCCAACCCGACGTCACTTTCGTCGTCTTCCGTTTCAACAAACCTTTTGCTATCTTCCAGTCTCCATTAGAAACACAATTTGTTGTCGTTGGGTTAGTCAGGTAAAAAAATTACATGTCGCGAAGCTGATTGTCAAGCCGGGCCTTGTTTTCGTTGTTTATTAT
>JAITNO010000170.1 GCA_031290405.1 Spirochaetaceae bacterium | reverse complement strand
CGGACAAGAAGTTTAAGGAGATGGTCGAGCAGACGAAGAAGACTGACGAGAGGCTGGACAGACTGGCCAAGACCGTTGGCGGGATATATCGGACTCAGGGGAAACTGACGGAGGCGATGTATTCCGCGCGGCTGTGGGATAAGTTTGCCGCCCTGGGGTTTGCCTTTACCCAGGGCTGTAGGGAAAGAGTTTTTCGTGAAAACGGGCAGAAAGTCGCGGCTGTGGATGTTTTCCTTGAAAACGGCCAATACGCAATGGCCGTGGAAGTTAAAACAAAGTTGTCGACGGAAGACGTGAACGATCATGTGGAGCGGATAACAAAGGTACGAAAGAACATGGACGACCACGGCGACAAACGGACGCTGGTGGGAGCCGTGGCGGGCGGCATATCGCCAGAGAATGTGATCGCCTACGCGCAAAAGAAAGGGCTGTATGCAGTGGTCTGGAGCGGAGACTCGGTCACGATAGCCGAAACGCCCCCGTCATTTAAGGCGAGGGAATGGTGACGCCGCACTGAAGAGCGGCTTTTGGAGTGAGGGCCCCTGTCAATAAGCCGGGGGGCTTGTCTTACGAGAAAGCATGAAGGAAAGGCTTTAGAGTGAAAGCCCCTGGGGAGAGCCCGGGGGCTTTTTTTATGGGCGAGGAGGCTGAGGACGAGCCTCACGCGGGGGGGGGGTCGGAGTGGCGGCGGCGGCTGGGGGGCGGCCTCACCTCTTAGCGCGTTCTTGAGGCGAGGGCGGCGGCGAATTGGATGATTTTGGGGAAGGTTTCGGGGGTGAGGCTCTCGATGGAGTCTGCGGGGCCGTTTATGAGGCGCCAGGTGGGGGGGATGTGGTCGACCTCGATGCCGGCGCGGTATGTGCGGCTGATGAGGGAACGCGCGTAATCGGGATTTGACCTGGAAAGCTGGGCGACGCGCGCGGCTTCCCCTTCGGGCAGGACGGTGATGGTCTGGGCGGCGAGCCCGGCGCGGAGGAAGCCGGCGTCGTCCGAAAAGGGTGTTGGCAGCAGGAGGCGCTTGGGGCCGAACACGCGTTCCGCGGCGTCGAGGGCGGTGCGGCGGAGGCTTTTTAGTTTCTTTTGTATGTCGGCGGCGCTCCAGCCGGTTTCGGTCTTCAAGAGGTGGTCGGCGGCGGTGGAGACGACGAGGGCGTCGCCCCGCCCGCAGGCGTCGAACACGAAAAAATCGGCGCCGGATAGGTCGGTGTTCTTTAGGGCGCGGGCCAGCGCATAGGAGCCCTGGGAGCGCAGGCCTTCGTCTTCCGATAATTCTTCTTTGTCGGTAAAGACGATGAGCCAGGACGGACCGGGCGTTTTATGCAATTCCAGGGCGGCGGCGGCGAGCAGGAAGACCCCCGACGCGTTGTCGTTCGCGCCGGGGCTGCCTGGAACGGCGTCGTAGTGCGCGGCGAGTACGACGGCGGGCTTTTCTTTCGACGGCGGGGAGATGAAAAAATGCCGGTTGGCTCCCAATTGTACGACGGAATAGGGCAAGCCCAACTCGTTCAAGAGGGCGTTCAGCGTCTGGAAACGGCTCTTCGCCGGGTCGATGAACTCCCTAAACCGGTGGAACGGGGGCCTGGAAAACAGCTGTTCCGCCGTGCCGCCGCTCATCCCTCAGCCCTCGGCTATCCTGCTCCTCAGCTTGAGGATGAGGCTGGGTTCGACGGAGAGTTCGTCCAGGCCCATGTCGACGAGGACTTGAGTGAGGGTGAGGTCGGCGCCGAGCGTCCCGCAGAGGCCTACCGGGATTCCTTCTCTGTGGCCGTTGTCGACGGTCGTCTTGATGAGGCGGAGGAGGGCTTCGTGGTGGGTGTCGCAGAATTGGTTGACGGATTCGTTCTGGCGGTCGACGGCGAGGGTGTACTGGGTAAGGTCGTTGGAGCCGATGCTGAAGAAGTCGGCTTCTTTGGCGAGTACGTCGCTGATGATTGCCGAGGCGGGGGTCTCGACCATGATGCCGATGGGCGTTTTTGGATTGAAGGCGGTTTTCTCGGCCTCCAGCTGTCTTCGCACCTCGGCGGCGACGGCTTTTGCCTGCCGGAGTTCGGAGGCGCTTGCGATCATGGGGAACATGATGGCGACGTTGCCGTGCGCGGAGGCGCGGTAGATGGCGCGAAGCTGCGTCTTAAAGAGGGCCTTGTTGGTCAGGCAGATGCGGATGGCCCTCATGCCGAGCGCGGGGTTTTCCTCGTGGGGCAGCTTGAAGTAGGCGGCCTGTTTGTCGGCGCCGATGTCCAGCGTGCGGATGACGACCGGTTTGCCGTTCATCTTGCAGGCGGCGCTTTTATAACTTTCATACTGAACGTCTTCGTCGGGAAAGTCTTCGCGGCCCAGGTAGAGGAATTCGCTTCGGAAAAGCCCTATCCCCTCGGCGTCCCCCGAAAGCGCGGCGTCGACGTCGGCGACGGAGCCTATGTTCGCGTACAGCCTGATCCTTCTGCCGTCCCGCGTCCGCGTTTCCTTGCCGCGGAATCGTTCCAGACGCGCCGTTTCCTCCGCGAGCAGATTTTTCTTTTGCAAGAAGGCGGCTAAGGTTTTTTCGTCGGGCTCTATGCAGAGGACGCCGCTTTCCCCGTCGAGGACGGCCTCCTTGCCGGCAAGCCCCGCCGCAAGCGCCTCGCCCAGGCCGATGACCGCGGGGATGCCCATCGTGCGGGCAAAAATTGCCGTATGCGAGTTTGCCGAGCCGGCCTGCGACGCAAGCGCCAGGACGAAGCTCCGGTCAAGCTGGGCCGTCTCGCTCGGCGAAAAATCGTCAGAGGCGAGTATCGCGGGCTCGCCGCCGCCGCAGGCGGCGGCGCAGGCGGCGGCGCAGGCGTCGCTCCGCCCCCCGCCGGAGAGGACTTCGACGACCCGCCTCGCCACGTCTTTGACGTCGGCGGCGCGGGCGCTCATATACTCGTCGTTCATTTCGGTAAAATCCCGGGCAAGCCGCGCGCTTGCCGCATCGGTCGCGTATTCGGCGCACACCAGCTCGGTTTCGATCATGGCGACGATGGGGTCGATGAAGTCGTCGTCTTCCAGCATCATCCGGTGAACCTCGAAGAGCAGCGCCTGTTCCCGTCCCAGCTTGGCCTCCGCCTCCGCCTCCAGCGCGTCAAGCTGCGCCGCCGCCGTCTTGAGCGCCGCGCGCAGGCGCTTAACTTCGTCTGCCGCATCGTTCACCAGTTTCTTTTTAACCGCGCAGCCGCCGCGTTCAAGGAAAACCACCTTCCCCCGCGCGACGCCCGCGCTCACACCCTTCCCCTGAAGCGCCGTCATGCTCTCCCCCGCCCCCTAGAGATTGTGTTCCACAAAGGCCCGCGCCGCTTCCACGGCGGCCTCCTCGTCGGCCCCCTCCGCCTTGACCGTAATCGCGTCGCCGCATTTAACGCGGAGCTTCATCAGCGCAATAAGCTTTTTCCCGTCGCACGAGCCCACGCCGCCGGAAACAGTTACCGCGCTTTCAAAGCCGTGCAGCAACTTCACCAGCTCGCCGGCCGGCCTCGCGTGAATCCCGTTTGGATCTTTGATCGCGTAGGTAAACTCTTTCATCGTCGTCCGTCCTTCAGTATATCCACATACCGGCAATCAGTGTAACACGGACAAGCCCTCCAATGCAAGAAAGAAGAAAACCGGAAGCCCTTCCCCGATGCCGATAAGAAGCAACGCAGGGTTCAGGCTTCCGGCCCCCGACAAGAGACCGAGCTAGAACGCCACCGCCTCGAGAAACTCGTCCTCCTCCGGCAGCGGCATTTCGGGGAATGAGGCGACAGACGACCGGGCAGGCCATTTCTTTTCGCCGTCGCTCCGTCCCCCGGCGCCTGACCCGAAGGCGGCCCCAGCCGGGAAGACGGCCTCGGCCCCAGCGGACTTAAAGTCCGGTCGGAACTCAACGTGTTCGGCGACCACGCGAACCTTTGAACGGGTCTTGCCGTCGTCGCCCATCCAGCGGTCTTGTTTAAGCCTGCCCACCACGCGGACGCCCCTCCCCTTGCGCCCAAGCTCCATGCACGAGTCGGCCAGTTTCGACCACGTTTCAACGTCGAAGTAGCTCACCTCCTGTTCAAACCCAGAGTCCTGTTTGAAATAGCGGTTTGTAGCCAGGGAGAAAGTACACAGCGACGTGCCTTTGGCAGTAGTCTTAAAGAGCGGGTCGCGCACAAGATTGCCTTCCAGCAGAATAGAATTGAGGTTATTCATAACGCCTCCAAAAAAGATAATAGTTCCGCAAGCGCACACGTCCCGCGGACCCGCCGTTCGCCCGGGCCCACAAGAGGCCGCACAAACGGAAGATGCATACTTATTGACGCAAGCGCGCTTTTTGCTTTATTCACAGTGGGGTTTAATACCCCGCAGCTTGCTGCGGTTAAATTCTCGTAACGCTTAGGCTTCATGGTATTAAACCCCACACGTACAATAAATTTCCTCTAGAACAAAAAATACCCCGCTGCTTGCAGCGGGGATTTTTTATTCGCAGCGGTTTTTTTACCAATCAATAGAAGAGGAGGGCTTGGGCTTTGCGCGGTTCCGCTACGCTCCATTCCCTTGCGCGAATGCGGGGGGGGGCCGCCCCCCCGCGACCCCCGCGCCCCCCCCCACCCACTGCTACTGCCGCATGAGGGCGATTATTCTGACGCTGCCATCGCCGGAGTGGGCGCCGGCGCCGTTGTCTGCCGGCGTTACATCGAAGAACATACCCTCCTCCGTGTTTGCCCAGGACGAACCGCCGCCGCCGCCTGCACTGGAACCGCCGCCAGCAGCGCCGCGGTACCCCCCGCCCCCGCCGCCGCCGGGTTCGTAACCGGTCCACTTAGGACCATTTCCCGTGCCGCCTACACCATTCGCGTTTCCGCTTGTCGTGGTCGCGCCGTTGCCGCCTTGCTCCTCGCCGTTGCCTGTCGTCCCCTTCGCCCCGCTTCCGCCATTGCCGTTTCCGGCGTTTCCGCCGCCATACCCGCCGGAGCCGTCTGTCCTCTTTGCGCTGCCGCCGCCGCCGCCGGCAACGATTATTCTCGTGGTCCAGTCGCCGGCAAGCGCTCTCATATCAGTCGCTCCGCCGCCGCCGCCGGCGCCCTTACCTCCGTAGCCGCCTGGGCCGGCGTTGCCGCCGCCGTTGAAACCGCCTGTGGTCGCGGGACTGACTGCGGCAATGCCCGCTCCGCCAACATTGATAGTATACGCGGCGCCTTTCGCAAGATGTATCGTGCCCTTGATGGCGCCGCCGCTGCCGCCTGCGCCGTAGTTGCCGCCACCCGCCGCGCCGTTCAGTTCGATTTCGTAGTCGTCGTCCCAGGGGACTACCCATTCGGTGGAGCCTGGCGCGGCGCTCTTGACCAGCTCCTGCGCAACCCCGCTCCCGTTGCTCACCGTGTTGTTGTCAAGCAGCGTCCAGAGGGCGTCAGTCAGCGGCATGATGACGGTTGCTCCGCTCGTTCCTTCTATGATGATCCTCGTTTGCTTGATGGCCGCGTAGCTGTTCGCCGAAGGGATGCCCCCCAGCGTGATTTTTGCGCCAGGATAAACGGGCAGGCTCGGGTCGGCGCCCAGCCTGATGGTGTAGCTGCCGTATCGGCCCGCAGCTCCGGCTGTGTCGAGGTAGTTCAGCGCGGCGGACAGATCGCCCGCGCTCGTGCCGGTCATGCCTGAGTCGGCTATGGGCCA
>JAITNO010000168.1 GCA_031290405.1 Spirochaetaceae bacterium | reverse complement strand
AGAGGGCCAAAGAACAACGATTTTTTTAGCGGCGCCACCCTCCGGCGCCGCGTCCCCACAGGGAGCTTGACGGCGTTTTCCAAAACTGTCGCGCGCGCGCGCGGCAGCAGTCGGGGTTGGGGCGATCTTCGTCGGCATGATTTCATTATCCCCTGTGTTTTCGGTTTTGTCAAGAGATTTTTTTTGCAGCGGCCCGTGGCGCCGCGCCCCCAGCAATGCGCCTTGCGTTTGAGGGTTGCGGGAGGCGTGGGGGCCTCCTTAGCCAGGCGCAACAGCCGGCGGGAAAAACAACTCGCCCTCCAAGAGCGCGTCCGCAAGCCCGAACAGCCCCCACAGCCTGTCGAACAACCCGCCAAACCTCCAATCCCCAGCCGCGCCCGCCAGCCCCGCCTTCACCGGATTCTCGTCGATGCAGGCCGACGTCCGCTCGAAGTCAGCCTCGTCCTTGATAACGCGCGAAAAGAAGCGCTCCCCCCAGAAATGCCCCTTGACGCCGTGCATTTTGTTCCATTTCTTCGCAAAATTGCACTTAATCCACTGCATAATTGTGGACAACGAAACGCCCGCGTCGGGCCTTATGAGGAAATGGATGTGATTGCCCATGACGGTGAAGTTCCAAAGCTTGAAGCCGAACTTCTTTTTGGCCTGTTCGACGATCGCAAGGAACAAGAGCTTGATTTCCTCGTCGTCCAACTCCATCGCGCCGCGATTGACCTGAGAAGTAACGTGAATGGTGACGCCTTGCGGCAGTTTGCCTCTGTTTATTCTTGACATGCCGTACTTATTGCGAAGCGGTGCGCCGCGCTTTAGTCGATGTGCGGGTGACAGACACTTTTTTTTCCCGGCGGCCGTCGCGCGGCACGGGCGGGTGACAGACACCGGGGGCTGGCGCGGGCGGCGCGGGGGACAGACATCGGAGGCTGGCGCGGGAGGCGTCGTGCTGCCCGAGGCTAAAGAGTTTGCCCACGAGTGCGGCTTCTTCGTGCTCGAACTCAAAGGCGAGTCCGTCGAACTGCTCGCCGCGCCTGCGGGTTTTACCGCCAGGGAATGGTAGGGGGCGAATGCCTCACGAGCCGCTCCCTTAGGGGCTTATGCGCTTGCGGTCGCGGGGGAAGAGGCTTGCCTCTTTTACGTTGGCAAGGCCGAGGATGCGTGCGGTGAGGCGCTCGCAGCCGATGGCGAAGCCGCCGTGGGGGGGGCAGCCGTATTTGAGGAGGGTGAGGTAGCCGCCCTCAAAATCTTCAGCCTTTAAGCCGAACTTGGGGAGGGTTTCCAGGAATGCGGCGTAGTCGTGCTGCCGTCGCCCGCCGGTGGTGATTTCAAGGCCGCGAAAGAGGGCGTCGAAGCTCATCGTGCGCGTGGCGTCGAGGGGATAGGTGTAGAAGGGGCGGTAGCGGCGGGGGAATTCGTTGACGAATGCGAGGGCGCTTCCGTGTTCTTTTTCGGCCCACTCGCAGATGTGGCGTTCGGCTTCGGGGTTGAGGTCGAAGATTCTGCCGCCTTTTGTGCGCGCGGCCCCTTCGTTGGCGATGTTGACCGCTTCTTCGTAGCCGACGATGGGCGAGCGTTCGACGGATTCCGGCGTGGGCGCGGCGGCTCCCCAGAGCGCGAGCTCGGCGGCGCATTTCCGGTTGACCTCTTCAAAGATGTGGGCGAGGATGCCCTTTTCAAGCTCGATGAGGTCGCGCTCGCTCTCGATAAAGGCCATCTCGACATCCAGCGAGACGTATTCGTTCAGGTGACGGGGGGTGTCGTGCTTTTCGGCGCGATAGGCGGGCGCGACTTCAAAAACCCGCTCGAGGCCGCTGGCCACCATCGTCTGCTTGTAAAACTGCGGGGACTGAGCCAGGCAGACCTTCTTGTCGAAGTATTCGACGTGGAAGAGCTCGGCGCCGCCTTCGGTGCTGCCGGCGACGAGTTTGCTCGTCTTGATTTCGGTAAAATCCTGGGCGCGAAGGTGAGCGGAAAACGCCTCGACGATGGCGGCCTGTACCTTGAATATGGCGCGGATTTTGGGATTGCGGAGCGAGAGGAGGCGGTTGTCGAGGATCGCCTCAAGGCTGGTTTTCGCGGGGTCGCCGTTTACCTGAAAGGGCAGGTCGGCGGCGGCGCGGCTTATGCATTCAAGGTGTGCGACGCGGAGTTCGGCCCCGCCGGGAGCTTTTTCGTTGAGCGCGGGCTCTCCTTCGGCGGCAATCACCGACTCAAGCGCGACGGCGCACTTTTCGTTCAATACAAGCTGAACGATGCCGCTCCTGTCGCGCAGCAGTACAAACGAAAGCGCGCCCAGTTCCCGCACGCGGTGAACCCAGCCGCAAACCCGAACGCCCTTTTCGCCCCTTTGGGCGGCGTCCTTCATGTCCTTTGCCAAAATCCTCATAAACTCACCCCCTAAAAAAAATGGCTGCCCATACGGACAACCACTCTCGCTCCCCCGCGTGGGTTCGAACCACGGACCTAATGGTTAACAGCCATTTGCTCTGCCAGCTGAGCTACAGGGGATCGTTATGGTTTTAACGCTATCGGATGCGATAAAAAATGTCAAGAGGGGCGTCTGCATTCAAATGCAAAAGTCCCGCATCCCACTCTGGGCATTTGTCCTGTCCGCTCGGGTAGGCAGTGAGCACGGACAAAAAACTTGACGGGGCGGATTCTTCGTGTTATAATGAAGCATCTTATTAACTTATTTGAAGGAGAGTTGTATATGAAAAAGATAGCGGTTCAGGATGCGAGCGCCTGTATGACGTGTCTTACGTGCGAGGTTGCCTGTGCTCAGGCTTTCTACAAGGGCGAGGACATTATTGGCGAGGATTTGTCGTGTATTCACGTTAAAACGGGAAAAGAGGGCAAAGTTAAAATCATTGGGTGCGTCCAGTGCGGCAAATGCGCGGAAGCGTGCGAGCAAAAAGCCATTGCTCAAAATGCGAAGGGCGTGTTTGTCATTGACAAAAAGGTCTGCAATGGATGCGGGAAGTGCGTGGAGGCCTGTCCATTCAAGCTTGTCGTTAAGGCTAAAAAGGCGGAAAGGCCGACGAAGTGCATTGCCTGCGGGATTTGCGCGAAGGCCTGTCCGCAGAATGTGCTTTATGTAAAAGAGGATGCGGCTTAGGGGCGGGCGCGGCGATTGCGCTTGCTTTTTTTGAAGACTGCGGTTACAATGGGTTCTATACTATTTTAAGGAGAGTTGCATTATGGCTTACAAGATCACAGATGAGTGTGTGAATTGCGGTTCCTGCGAAGAAGAATGTCCGTCCGAGGCGATTGTCGAGAAAGACGGTATTCGTTGGATCGATCCTGCGAAATGCGCCGACTGCGGCACCTGCGTTGATACGTGCCCGTCGGAAGCGATTATCGAGGAAAAATAAATACGCTCTGTTGTAACGGAAAGGCCGGGGCTTTGGTTCCGGTCTTTTTTTTGGCGTGCTTCTTGGCGGAGGCGCAGGGTGCGGCGGAGCTTCCCCGCATTGATCGATTAAGCGTTCAGGATGTTGTCTTTAGGCAGTACCTTGACGATGTGGAGATGGGGCGCCGCCTCGTTTACGCGCGCTACCCGGAAAGGGGAGCGCAGGAGATTGTCCGCGAGCTTACCATTTACAGCTACCTCCCGGCGCCGGGGGATGAGCTTTTCCTCATTTCCGCCCGCTGCAACATTTACTATGACGCGATTGCGACGCTGAACCGCTGGGGGGCGGTGCCGACGCTTTCGCCGTCCGTCCCGGTGCTGCTCCCTTCGATGCCGGGCATCTTCATTCCCGAAGAGGCGCAGTCGGACCTGGAGCGGCTTATTTTTTCGAGCCGCGGCGAGGATGCGGGCGCGGCGATAACGGTGGCGGGGGCGGCGGGCAAGGGGCAAAAGTTCCGCTTTATTCCGGGGGACAGCTTTTCGCCGAACGAGCGTTTTTTCTTTGTCTATCCGGGTGTTTTCCGCTTCCCGCTGAATTCTTACCGGCTTACGAGTCCTTTTGGGATGAGGGTGAGCCCGATTAGCGGGCGAAGGTCGATGCACGGCGGGCTTGATCTTGCCGCGCCTGAGGGCACGGAGGTCTATGCCGCCCGCGACGGCGTCGTCAGTGTGGCGTCGACGAGCGCGGTCTACGGCCGCTACGTGGTGATTTCGCACGGGGATAATTGGACGAGCCTCTACGGGCACCTTTCCGCGCTTGCGGTGCGCTTGCATGACAGGGTTAAATCGGGTACTCTGATTGGAAGGGTGGGGAGCACGGGGCAATCGACGGGACCGCACCTCCACTTTGAGTTGCGGCAAAACGGCAAAGCGCAAGATCCTAAAAAGTTGTTGAGAGCGAAAAATGAATAGAATGTATCTGTGTATCGCGGTTGTCTGTATGATGATTTCGCTCCGCCTGGGGGCGGAAGAGATACGGGTGAACATAGCGGAGGCGGTGGAGCTTTCAAAAGAGAAGCCGCAGGGGGCGTCGTTTCAGTTGGGGTGCGCCGACGCGGCGCTTATCAGTCTGGACCGGGACACGCGGTTTTTCAGCGGCGTGGAACTGGAGCTTTCGGCGCCTCAGCTCTGGCTGAACAGTCAGGACGGCCTGGCGGTCATACTGTATTCCAACCCGGAAAAGCCTCCGGTCAAGGGGGTGTCGGACATTTCGGCGACGCAGTTGCGGATGGACGCGCTGGCAAACAAGATTCAGACGGTGTATCAGGTGCCGCTTAAGCAAAATCATACTTTACGAAACACGCCCTATGTTACGGTGCTGTCAAACGTTGTTTCCCCGCAGGATTTTCCCGTCGTCTTTCGGATTATGCCGATTGTCCGCGACATTGGCGAGGATGTGCAGAATATGCGCTTTCAGCTTACGGCAAAGCCTATTTTAACCAATGAAGGCGCGGTGAAGATAAACATCCGCTATCCGCCGGCGTTGCAGAACAAGCCCTATACGGCCCTCATCGACGACCGGGTAACGGAACACCCCGAAGACGAACATCTCTTAAAAGAGGGGCCGCACCACCTTATGCTGATTTCCAACGATTACCGGAACGAAAGCCGCCGCTTCATCCTTGAACGGGGGAAGACGATAGACATAACCATCACTTTGCAGGATTTAACGCCGCTGATCCTTTTTGAAACGCCGGACAACGCAAAAATATTTCTGGACAATGTGCGCTTTGCGGCGTCGCTTGCGCCGAAGCCGGTGGAGCCGGGCTCTCACGAGGTTAAAATCCAGGTGAGCGATTATACGATCATTAAATCCATCTATGCGCGCAAGGGTAAAACATACCGGATCGCGTTTACCGTCGATCTTGACGTGTCGGAAGAGGATTGACGGGGGGGGATGCGCTGATTACCTCATGCGCGGCAACCGTGCGCCTCCTGTGCCCTCAAGTTTTTGCCCGCTGCAAGTCTGATGGTTTGGGGCTTCAGTCTGATGGTTTGAGACACCTATCCGAAGGTTTCGGACACTTATCCGAAGGTTTCGGACACTTATCCGAAGGTTTCGGACACTTATCCGAGGGTTTCGGACATCTATCCGAAAACTTCGGACACTTATCCGAAAGCTTCGGACACTTATCCGAAAGTTTCGGACACTTATCCGAAGGTTTCGGACACATATCCGAAAGCTTCGGACACTTATCCGAAAGCTTGGGGGTGTGCCCCGAAAGTTCTGGGGTGTGCCCCGAAAGCTCTGGGGTGTGCCCCGAAAGCTTGGGGGTGTGCCCCGAAAGTTCTGGGGGTGTGCCCCGAAAGCTTGGGGATTCAGGTTGGGCGCTGGTTTTCAGCGCGTCTTAGGGACGCGAAAAAGGAGAATTGAACATGGATTTTTTGTTTGTCGCGGCGGGGGGGGCGATAGGCGCCGGTCTGCGTTATGCGGCGGTTCTCTGCGTCAACGCGCATATAAAGACTGAGTTTCCGCTTGCCGTCTTTGCGGTGAACGTCGCCGGCGCGTTTGCAATCGGGTTCGCGGCGAATGTGTTTGCGGCGCACGCGGCGTTGCACCAGCATCGACTGTTCATCGTTACGGGATTGTTGGGCGGCTGGACGACGTTTTCAACGTACGCACTGGAAACCGTTCAGCTTTTTCAAAAAGGCGCGGCGGGGCTTGCGGTCGCCTATGTCATAGCGAGCAACCTGCTCTGTTTCCTCTTCGTTCTTGCCGGAATGTTTCTTTCCAGGCTGATTTTATCAAAGTAACGGGGGCTTGCATGAAAGAGTTTGACGCCGTGGCCTTCGACATTGACGGGACGCTCTATCCCAATTACCGGTTTTATCTGAGGGTGGCGCCTCTGTCCCTGCCGCGCCTTCCCCTGCTTGCCGCGTTCCGCAAAACGCGGCAGATTATGCGGAGCGTCCCCGGCGACGAGGACTTTCGAGACGCGCAGGCGCGGATAGCCGCCGGTCTTTTGAAAAAGGACGAGGCGCTTGTCAAGCGGGAGATTGACGAGTTCATATACAAATTATGGCAGCCGCATTTCAAGGGGCTGAAGACGTATCCCCACGTGCGCCAAACCATCGAAAATCTGCGGCGCAACGGGTATAAAACGGCGGCGCTGTCCGATTTTCCCATTGGGGACAAACTTGTGGGGATGCGCCTGGACGGTCTGTGGGACGTTGAACTGAGTTCGGAGAGCGTCGGACAGATGAAGCCTGCGCGAAAGCCCTTCTTGCGCCTTGCCGACGAGCTGCGCTGCCTGCCGGAACGCGTCCTCTTTGTGGGGAACAGCGTGGCCTGCGACATTCGCGGCGCGAAAGGCGCGGGCATGAAGGCCGCTCTTATCCGCCGCGGGATTTCTTTTTTAGGCGGCGGCGGGGCCGACTTCGTGTTTCGGGACTATCGCCAATTGGAGCGTTTTGTGTTAGGGTAACGCACATGGAATTGTTCACTTTTGGAAACCTCCTAACAATAATCATTCTGGCGGTTATTCTGGCGCTCTATCGTCTTCTCGATAAGCGGAACAGGAATTGGGATGCCGCGAACAAATACGGCAAACAGCTTAAAGACGCGCTGAAAGAAGAGCTGGGTGAGTATATCGACAAGAAAAAGGCTGATATTTACAACTACGGCGCCATTCTTGACGCGGAAAAGTTTTCCGCAAGGGCGGTTCTGGCAAACATCGAAGAAAAAGAAGGCGAGCTGAGCAAGCAGTCGGAAAGGTATGACAAAATCAGCGAGAAGCTGAACGCCTATGACGCTTCGCTTGGCGAGTTGTTGCGGATGACCGAGCGCGTCGAAACGAATTTGTTTAGGATTCAGCAGGAATCCGGTTTTGTCGAGAATGTTGCCGTTCAAATTGACGACGCGAAGGAAAATCTCGCCGCGCTGTCGGCAAAAATCGTCGCAATGTCGGGTAAAATCGAAGGCGATGTGGAGCATTCCATCAAGGACACGCTGGTAAAAATCGACGGCATTTTGGAGGGCGCGCGGGACAAGGCCCAGGAGCGCGTCCGGCTGTGGCTGCACAAGCTTGAAAGCGAACTATGCGAGGGGTTCCGCTCGGAAACGGACAATCGCATAAAAGCCCTGAAACAGGATCTTGAAGAACAAATTGCCGATATGGCGGGCGATGTTTCCCGCAAGGAAGCGCAAAACAAAAATATTGCCGAACTTATCGCGCAGGCGGAACAGCTTGACGCCGAATTCCATCTGCGCCTGGAAGATTCAGCCGACAGTGTAAAGAATGAAATCGGCCGTTTTGAAGCTGAAATAGCCGGTTCGCGCGCGAAGATTGCCGAGGATTGCAACGCGGCGCTGCAAGGGATAACAACAAATATTGCGGAAATCGAAAGCGCCATCGAAAAGATCAAAGAAGAGACGCAAGAGAAAACCGGCGAAAACCTTAAACTGTTTGAGGATGAATTCATGGCGACGCTGGAAAAACGCCGAGAGAGCATCGGCGTCCAACTGAACGCATGGCGCGATGAAATGAATGGCAAGCTGAACGGCATCGGCGAAAATCAGGAAGCCGAGCTCCGAAAGCTTGAGGCGGGGTTTGCCGAAAACTTACGCAGGCACATTACGGAATTGGACGATAAATTCCGCGTTGAGCTGGAGCATCTGTCAGGCACGGCGGAGGCGTTTGAAACAAGCATAGGCACCCAGTTAAAAATCACGGAAGAAAACATTGCTTCCTCAAAAGAACAAATTCAAAATGAATTTAACGAATTGAGGGAAAGCTCGCTGGAGAGCCTTGGCACCGAGATTGCGCGCATTTCGGTGGAGAGCGCCGATAAGATAAAAAAGTTCATCCGCGATTTTGAAAAAGAACATGGCGCCATAAAGGAACACATCATAGAAAAGAACGAAGAGATTGAGCGGCTCCTGCTTAAATCGCGCGGCAACATTGAAGAATCAAGCGGAAATGTGGCGGCCCTTAAAGCATCCATCGATGAAATAAACGCTGGAATGGAAAAACAACGAAGCGCAATCCTGCTCGATACCGAAGAAAAAATAAAAAAGCTTGAATTGATGCTGCAAGCCGCCGAGGGAAAAGTCCAAGAGTTCCTGAGTCAAACAAAACTTGTCGATAAAACCATCGAGATGAAAACCGCCTTACAACATCAAATCGAAGACATACAGAGTGATTTAGGCCGTCTTGAGTTGCAGAAAGGCGATATTGCCAATATCGAACGGCAGCTTTCCGGCGTTAAACGCCTGGAAGACGAGGTGAA
>JAITNO010000147.1 GCA_031290405.1 Spirochaetaceae bacterium | reverse complement strand
AATTGTACGACGCGCCGGCGCGCAACGCGCACGAATAAGGATAGCTGGCGACGTTGCCCCCCTTGTTCTCGTGCCAGATGCCGGGAACATGGCCGCTTTGGTGCCTTTCCCTGCGCTTTTTCACGATCCTTTCGCTGGCAAAGAATCTGCCGTCAACCGCATCGTCCGCCAGCAAAACGTCTTCCAACCTCCCCCGCTCGCGGGGGACTGGGAAGGCAAACTCCGTGTCCGCATCCAAAAAGCCCACGATAATCACGCGCTCCCGCTTTTGCGGCAAGCCGAAGTCCAACGCGTTCAGCACCTTCCAATGCACGCCGTAGCCCAGAGCGCGCAATGCGCTCGCCCTGGAAGCGCGAGCGTGGGGGGGAGACTTTCCTTCGCTTATCGTGTAGCATGGGGGCCATGGATATTGCACAGCGCACGGGCGCGGTTCAGGAACAGCGGTTTGGGTTAAGGTTGAGTCCCGCTCTGATTCAATCGGTCAAGATGATGGAGATGCCCATCGCGGACTTGCGTCTGCGAATCGACGAGGAGCTGGAGAAGAACGCCGCCCTCGAGCTGGTGAGGGACCGCGGGACGGTGTCCCTTTCGAAGGGGGGGGGCGTCGACGACGGGACGGCCGCCGACCAGCACCGCGCGTTTATTGAGGAGGGGCTCGTGCGTCGGGAAACCTTGCAGGAACACCTCCTCCGGCAGCTGCATCTGCGGCGCCTGCCTGACGCGGTCCGCGAGGCGGGAGAGTTGATCGTGCAAAACCTTTCTCCCGATGGGTTTAACCAGACGCCCCTGGACGAGCTCCTGCCGGGGCGGCCCGAAGACGCGGTGGGGCAGGCGCTCCGCGTTGTGCGGCGGCTGGAGCCTCAGGGCTGCGCCGTCGATAATTATCTGCAATCGATTGAGTTCCAGGCGGAGTTGCGCTACGGCGCGAAGAACGCGAGGAAGATTATGCTGCTCCTCCCTTACTTCGACGATTACAAACGAAAGAAGTTGCGGCCGTTGATGCGGAAGATGGGTTGGAGAACGGCGGAACTGCACGAGCTCTTTGGAATGTTGAAGACGCTTGCGCCCTTCCCGGGAAGGCACTTCGCCTCCGACCAGGGAAACGTCTCGGAGACGCGCTTTGTCGTTCCCGACGTGCGCGTCCTCCGTCGGGAGGATGAGTTCACGATTAGGATAAACAATGAGGAGATTCCCGTGCTGGGCATCGCGCCGTTCTTTCTAAAGGGGTCCGTGGAGGCCTCCGGCGCGGCGCGCGACTTTATGAGCGAAAATGTAAAGGAGGCGCGCTGGTTCATCAATGCGCTGAACAGGCGGAACCAGACGGTCTTCCGCGTGGCGCGGGCGATCGTCCACTTTCAAAGAGGGTTCTTCTTGCGCGGACCGAAGTATCTTGCGCCGCTTACGCAAAAGACCGTCGCGGTAGAGCTTGGGATGCACGAGACGACGGTTTCCCGCGCGGCAAAGGGAAAGTACATGGAGACTGACTGGGGCCTCTTCGAGATTCGTTACTTCTTTACAAACTCGGTGGGCACCGGCGTGCCGACGGGGACGAACAAGCTCTTTTCAAGGACGGGCGTCAAGGAGAGGATCCTCGAAATTGTCGCAAACGAGAAGGGGCCCTTGAGCGATGTGCAGATTGTGAAGCTCCTTAACGCGCAGGGCATACGGATTGCGCGCCGGTCGGTAACAAAGTATCGCGCCGAGCTTGACATTGGCTCTTCGTTCGAGAGGTAAGCCGTGGATGCGCTCTTTCGCCGCGAGAGTCTGGACCATGTGTATTCGCCAGAACAGCTGGACGCGTGTCTGAACGCTCCCCGTCCGAGGCTGTGGCTCCTCGCGGCGGCGATGCTCGCGATGCTGTTGCTTGCCGGCCTCTGTCTGAGCTCCACGCTTGTCCACGACCGGATGCGCCTTAACGGTTTGTCTCTGGGCGGGGGGAAGTACGTCTGCTATGTGCCCTACCGGCCGGGGGCGGCGCAGATAAACGCCGCGGCGGAGGTTCTGGTTGACCTTCATGCGGCTCGGATTGCCCGTTTCGCGGCGTTTCCCCAGTCGAAGGCCGAGCTTGCCGCAGAGCTGGGGAGCGAGTTCGCCGCGGATTGCCTGTTTGCCGAGCCGTGGAGCAGGCGGGTGGAGCTTGACTCTGAGTACAAGGCGGCGAAGGACGCCTTTGTCGACGTAGCGCTCATCCTGTCGCATACGAAGTTGATTGACTATGCCCTGGGAGCGGAGTAGATGAAGCCGAAGAGGCGTGTGCGCTGCCCCTTGATAATGCAGATGGAAGCGTTGGAATGCGGCGCAGCCTGTCTTGCCATGGTGATGGCCTATCACGGGAAGCGCCTGCCCCTGGAGCGCCTGCGCGTCGATTGCGGCGTTTCACGGGGCGGAGCCAACGGGAAGAACATCGCCCTGGCCGCCCGTTCCCACGGGTTTGCCGCGCAAGGCTGCCGCCTGGAGCCGGCCGCTTTGGCCGCCGTTCCCCTGCCCTGCATCATACACTGGGAGCTGAACCATTTTGTCGTGTTCTGCGGCTTTGACGGCGGCGGCGCGGCGCTGATCAACGACCCGGCGCGCGGCAAAGCGGCAATCGCGCGCGAACGCTTCGGCGCCTCGTTTACCGGCGTGGCCATACTCATCGCGCCCGGCGAGGCCGTACACAGAGAAGACCGCGCGGGCTTCCTTCGCCGCGCCAGCGGCCTCGTCAAAAGACTCCCGCGCGGCGCTTTTGCGCAGCCCCTCGTCCTGGCGCTCCTTGCCGGCCTCCTCGTGGCCGCCTTTTCCGTCGCGGGGCCCGTCTTCTTGCGCGCGTTCGTCGAAAAGGCCCTCACCGGCGCCAGCCCCGCGCGGCTTAACGCCCTCTGCGCGCTCGTCGCCCTCTGCGCCGTCCTGCGCTTCATCGTGTCGCTTTCCCTCTCTCGCAGCCTCGAAACCGCGCAACAGCGGTTTGTCGTGTCGGCGAGCGCCCGTTTCTTCTGGCGCGTCCTCCACCTTCCCGTCGAGTTCTTCGCGCAGCGGACAAGCGGCGACGTCGCCTCCCGGCAGAACGCCAATCAACGCGTCGCCGCCGCCCTCTTCCGCACCGCCGCCTCCGCCCTGCAGGGAGCGCTCACCCTCGTCCTCTGCCTCTTCCTGATGATGCGCTACAGCCTCCTTATGGGCTTCATCGCCGCCTTCGCCTTCGCCGCCCGCGTCGCACTGTCGCGCCTGTTTGCGCGGAAGCGGCGCGCCGCCTTGCAAGGCTTTGCGTGCGATGCTCAGAAGCTTGCCGCAGGAACCGCGTCCGCCGTCGAGATGATCGAAACCATCAAGGCAAGCGGCGCCGAGGAAGACTGGTTTGAACGCTGGGCCGGGCGCTGGGCCGCGGTCAACGCCGCCGAAACCCGCTTTGCCTCCAGCCATAAACTTCTTGAAGCCCTCCCCGCCTTGACGCAGGGTCTGGCGGACATCGCCATACTCGGCTGCGGCGTGCATTTCATCGCCGCCGGCAGCCTCAGCGTCGGCCTCCTCCTTTCATTTCAGGGCCTTGCTTTCGTCCTGCGCCAGGGCGCGGGCGGGGGCGGCGGGCGACTCCTCGAAGAAGTCCGCCACGACGGCGAGCGCATCGAGGACGTCCTCCGCCACCGGCAAGAATTCCCCGACGCGCCCCCCAGAGCATCGAGCAATCACCGGCGTTTAAGCGGCGCCCTCTCCATGCAGCGCGTCAGCTTTGGCTATGCCAGGCTCCAGAGCCCCCTTATCCAGGACTTTAGCCTCGAACTCTCCCCCGGAAAGAGCCTTGCCATCGCCGGACCCTCAGGCTGCGGCAAGTCCACCGTCGCCAAACTCATCGCCGGCCTCTACGAGCCCTGGGAAGGCCGCATCATCTTCGACGGAATGGACCGTGCGGACATCCCCCGCGAGGCGCTCACCGCCTCCGTCGCCCTCGTCGACGGGAACGCCTCACTCTTTGAAGGCAGCATCGAGGACAACCTCAAAATGTGGGACGCAACCCTCGACGACGCCGAGATGATCCTGGCCGCGCGGGACGCCGGCATCCACAAAGACGTGATGATGCGCGATGGAGGCTACCGACACCGCCTGCTCGAAGGAGGCAAAAACTTCTCCAGCGGGCAGAGACAGCGATTCGAGATAGCCCGCCAGCTTGCCCGCGACCCCAGCATCCTCGTACTCGACGAAGCCACCGGCGCGCTCGACGCCGAAACCGAAGCGCACATCATGAAAGCAGTCAAAGAGCGCGACATCAGCTGCATCGTCATCGCCCACCGGCTTTCCACCATCCGCGCCTGCGACGAGATCGTCATCCTCGAGCGCGGGAAGATCGTCCAAAGCGGCAGCCACCAGCAGCTCGCAAACGAAAGCGGCCCCTACCGCGCACTCCTGGACGCCGGGTAGCGCATCATGGGATACTACCGGGAAAAAATCGAAGGCAGACAAAGAGCCGACGAAGCCGCCCTGCGCGACGCCTTCGCCGCCCTCGCCGCCCCCCTCCAGGGGCAGCGCGCGCGCGCCCACTTCTTAGGGGAAGCCGGACGCGCCCAGAACGCGCTCGGAGAGATCTTCGATTATTACCGCCTCCGCGCGCCCGAAGTCGAAGCCGACGGCGACAACGCCAGCGACGCCGTGCGCCTTACCCTGCGCCGCGCCGGCCTCCGCGCCCGCGCCGTCAGCTTATCCGGCCATTGGTACAAGGAAGCCGTAGGCCCCATGCTCGCCACCGCCTCCGGCGCGACCGTCGCACTCCTCCCCCGCGCCCTGTGCGGCTACCGCTACACCGATTGGACAAGCGGCAAAAGCGTCGCCGTACACGCGCGCGTCGCACAACGCTTCGCCGCCTCCGCCCTGGCCCTCTACCGCCCCCTCCCGCCGCGCCCCCTGGACGCAGGCGACCTCGTCCGCCACGCCTACGCCGCACTCCACCCCGTCGACGTCGCCCTCCCCGTCGCCCTCGCCGCCGTCGGCGGCCTCCTGGCCGTCGTCCCGCCCGTCGTCCTTTGCCGCCTCTTTGAGGGCTCAGGCGGCGCAAGCGAAGCCTCCCGCATCCCCTTAAGCCTCCTTATCCTCTCCCTCAGCCTTATCGCGGGAACATTCATCGGGGCCTATAAGCGCGTCCACCTGGCCCGCGTCGCCGTCAACATCAGCCTCTGCCTGCACAGCGCCCTCTTCGACCGCCTCCTCTCCCTTAAAAGCTCCTTCTTTCGGGAACACCCCTGCGGCGCCCTCGCCGGCGCCGTCATCCAGATAAAAGACATCCCCGATCTTCTGGCGCGCTCCCTCTTCAAACCACTCCTGGCCGCGCTCTTTTCCCCACTCCTCCTCCTCCCCATCCATCGCTACGCCCCCAGCCTCCTCCCCGCCACCGCCGCGCTCCTCGCCGCTTCCCTGTTCTGCATCCTCATCCGCATCCGCGTCAGCGCCAAACGCGCCCTTGACGCCAGCCGCGGAGCCGCACAGGTACACGCCCTCGTCCTCCAGCACATCAACAACATCGAGGCCGTCAAGACCGGGGGAGCCCAAACCCGCGCCTTCGCCATCTGGGCCAAAACCGCGGCAGGAAGCCTCTTTAAGCGCGTCCCCTCCCCCCACGCCCCCAGCACAACCCTCCTTATCATGGGCGCGGGCCTTGCCCCCATCTGCCGCATCGCCGGCGCGCGCAACATCCCCCTCCCCCACTTCATCGCCTTCATCGCCTCATACGCCCTCATCGCCCGCGCCCTTTTCGCCCTCGAACGCCGCGGCGGGGAAATCGCCCGGCTCAGCGCCATCCGCAAGCGCCTGCAACCCATACTGAACGCCACACCCGAAACGCACCCCCACAAAAAAATCGTCCGCAAGCTCAGCGGAGCCATCGAACTGGACAACGTCAGCTTTAGCTACGGCGAAGGCGGCCCCGCCGTACTCAAAAACCTCAGCCTTGCCATACAGCGCGGCGAGAGCGTCGCCGTCGTCGGCGCAAGCGGCAGCGGCAAAAGCGCCCTCGTCCGCATCCTCCTTGGCCTCGAAAGACCCCAGCGCGGCGCCGTTTATTACGACCGCGCAAGCCTGCAAACCCTCGACCCGCCCAGCCTCCGCCGCCACATCGGCACAGTCCTCCAGGAAAGCCGCCTCGTCGCCGGCAGCATCTACGAAAACATCGCCCTCTCCACGCCGCGCCTCACCCTCGAACGCGCCTGGGAAGCGGCAGAACTCGCAAACATCGCGCGCGACATCAAAGAAATGCCGCTCGGCATGGACACCCCCGTCGGCATAGGCCCGCACAACCTCTCCAGCGGCCAAGCCCAACGCATCCTCATCGCCCGCGCGCTCGCCTCGCGCCCAGCCATCCTTATCCTCGACGACGCCTTCGGCAAACTCGACGCGGACAACCAAAGCGCCATCGCCGGCAAACTCGAAACGCACCCCCACACCCGCATCACCATCGCCTCGCGCGCGGACGCCCTCCGCCGCATCCCCCGCATCCTCGTCCTCCACGACGGCCGCATCGCGGAAGACGGCCCCTACGACGCCCTCATCGCCCGCAACGGCCCCTTCGCGAGCCTCATGAGCAGCCGCATCGAAACCGAAAACTAATTCCTCAAGGGGGGCGCGGCGCCCTGAGCGCTTCTTGCGGCCTACGGCGCTATGCCCCCAGCGGTAGGCTTTTTATCCGCAAGCTGCCTTCCCCAGCTTTCGGCTTTGTTTTCACAGAGAGGAAG
>JAITNO010000137.1 GCA_031290405.1 Spirochaetaceae bacterium | reverse complement strand
AACGGGGAACGTGCCCGCACAGCCTGAAGCCATAGACCGAAGGCTCAGCGCGAGAGGCTGTTATAAAAAAGCCCAAGGCTGGGGAGCGCGGCCCGCAGCCCCAAAGCCCATTGCTCAGGGCGCAGCGCCGTAGGCCACTACAAAAAAACCGTAGGCCACTACAAAAAAAGAACCACCCTTCAGTCCGCTTGGGATAATGCCGACAATGTAGCGAGGAAGGGGTTTATGCGTAGAAAGAAACTATTCTTATTCAGCCTCATCGCGTTTTTCTGCGGGGCGTTTAATGTTTATGCCGGCGACGTCGCCAACTTTTCCGATTTTGGTTTTTCGGAAGACGGGAAGTTCTATACATTCGCGCAATACGGAGTTTATGAAGACAGCCTCATCCCTTGGGCGGAACTCTACATCGTCGACGTCGCCCGCAATGATTACGCCTCCGGCGGCAGGATTTCCCAAAAGGGAACCGGCAGAATAAAAGCAGGCCAGGATGGCAGCGACACCCTCTCCAGAGCCGTCTCCAGCGCCGCCGCCGTCAAATTCGGCGTTGACTTTTTGGCTCAGGGCGTCCCCCTTTACATATCATTGGAAAACGGGCAGAACCCCAAAGGCGAAACCATAGAGTTTCGTGATTTTGACAACGGCGTTTCGTACGCCGCAACGCTCAAGCCCGTCGTGTACGGCGACGGCTCAGCCTTAAAGTCGTCCTTTTACATCAGCTTAACGCGCGACGACGGCCGCACGGCAACCCATACCGTCGGGTCGCCCGACATCAGGCGCGCCAACATCACAACGTACACCATAAAAAAAGCGCTCGTCGCGCCGGATGGAAAATCCCTCGTCTTTGTCATCGAGATGACGCGGCAGAAAGATAAGGCCGACGCGCCCGATATTCGCTACATGGTCGAGACAATCAGGTTTTAGTCACCTGAACGCGTCGCGCTTGAGCGTCCGCCACTCCGTAAGCCTTTCTTTGAGCGAACGATTCTCGGCCGGCGCGCCGCGAATCGCGTCCAGCATATAGGGAACGACAACATATTCTTTTATGTCCGCCCAGCTTGACGGCAAGGGCGCCGGAGCCGAAAGGTATTCCGCCGGCGGGACGTGGCCCAAAAGCTTAAGATAATATTTGGGAAAAACAAATTCGGTTACCGTCCGCATCGCCGACAGTCCGCCGGCAATGCCGAAACTGGTCTCGTGCAGGTGATTGTCGCGGCTCTCTTGTAACAAGAGGTTGTGCGTCTCGTCGTCAAAAAACCAGCGCGCAAAGTCAGCGGCGACATTCCGCGCCGCGCTCTTCTTGTGAATGCCGAATAGCGCCGTGTCTTCCGTAAGCGGCAGATCGTGCCCCCGCGTCAGCCACCTAAAATCAAGCTCGGCATTCGCGTCCTGCGGCAAAAGGAAATAGTCGTTGCTCTTCGCGTATGCAAAACGTATCCTGCCGTCGGCGAGCAGCTTCGGCGGCAGATTGAAAAAGTATTTGTAAATAAAATCATCCTCCGCCTGCGTCCCGCCGTTCAACTCAATCCATTCTTTGATGTAGCGAACGAACTCTTCCAGCTTTTCGTCATCCCATGCAAGCATGATTTCTTTCTTAGAATTGTTGTTTAACACTTCCTCAAGATCCATCCCGAACAGACGCGCCGCCATAAAAAGAAATTCGCCGCCTCTGCCTCTGCCCCACAGGGGGGAAAACCCCTTCCGCATCCAATCGCCGTTTTTGTTCTCGTTATACTCCGCACCCAGCGTTCGAAGCTCGTCCACATCGCCGATCACATAATGCGAAGGAATCGTATTGCCGTCGTTCTTGAACAGTATCGCCGGAATGTTAAACGATACGGGAAGAAGGTATTGTTTGTTCTGAACGGCCCCCAGACGCAGTAATTCATCGTAAAACGAATCCTTATCGATCGAACCCTTTCCAAACAGAAAACTAAGGTCTTGAAACAAAGCCATCGCATGAATGCTGTTGAGGAAGGCTCCTGCCACCATGTCGGGAACCTCTTCGGTTTCCATCAGGCGCTCGGCGGGAAAGGCGACATACTTTACGTCGATTTTGTATCTGCTCTGACTCGAATTGTATATCTGCGCGTACAACGCAAACTCAGGCCGGTCCGTCCACAGCAAAGCCGACGTCTTCCCGCCGCACGAAAAGAACAAGGCAGACGCCAGCAACGCCGCCGGCAAGAGGGCTTTCCGTTTCATTCTGAGTAGGGCGACATTTCCAGACATATTTCGATAAAAGCGTTTGAGCCGTTGTCCTGTTCGCCAAGCGGGAAGTAATAAATCTTTTCGTTGAACGTAAGGGGGATCGATTGAATCGTCGTCTGGTAGCGGACATTGTGGTTTTCATCTTCCATCCACACCTGCCCCTGGGCGACAAGGACGCCCGCCGCGTTCCGCCTAATGTAGGGCATAAACTGCACCACCACCACAACGTTGTTTCCGACGAGTTTAAGACTGACGGGCTGCCCTGGAATGGCGTTTTTTACGCTGTCCACGCTCCACGTCTCGCCCCACTCTTCCGCATCTTCTTTTTCCAGAACCCGGGCGTTGATGTGGAACGAAATCCCCCGCCTTTTAAGCCCCGGCGGAGCGCCTTCGCCTCGCCGCGGCGGCGGACTGTTATGCCGAGCATTCTGCCCGAAAGGCGGAGGAGGAGCCCCGCGCCCTTCCCCCTCAGGCCGGGGAGCGTCCTGCGGCGGCGCGGGCGGCAACGGACCGTCCGCACTTTGCGCGCACAAGCCGACGGTAAGCGCAATATAAAAAACGCACACCGCCGTTTTCATGGGGAAACCCGCCCAAAAGTAGCTCATTGCCCCATTCTTCTCCGTGGATAATCCGACGCGTTCACCAGCTTAGGCTCGCCAAAACGCCTGAAGTTCTTACTTTCCGGCAACCTCATGCTCACGATGTCGGAACTATTGTTCTCTACATAGCGCAGAACGTCGTCCATATTCGAAGCCTGAATCGTGGAGCCAAACTCCCGCCCTTCGGAATACACACCCTCGTAGTAGAGCGAATCAGCCTCTTCGTCGTCGACGTAACGGGCAAGGACGCCCGCTTTAAGCCCCTCAGGCGCGTCCGCCAGACCTGAAACCTCGTAGCCCAGCACGGCGGCGGCGAACACGATGACCAAACCGGCCGCGGCAGCAAAAGGCAACGGAATCCGAACCGAACGCCGCAGCAGAGCATCCTCCGGGAAGCGCCGCCGCAAGGCCCCCCTCCGTCGCCCCACCGCCGCAAAATTCTCGACGGACAACGTATCCCAGACGCGCCGCTGCGCCGCCAGAGAAGGCGCGCACAAGGCATCGCCCGAAGCCCCCATGGAAAGCGCCCTCGACAAGCCCCCGAAAGCGTCCAACGCCTCTCGGCACCGACCGCACGAAGCAAGATGCTTTGTGATTTTTTCCTTGAACCGCTCAGGCAGCTCGCCGTCAAAGTAAACCGACAGAATCTGTTTTTCAGGACACATATGAGCCCCCATATTCAACTCCTAGAATCACCTGCAAGCGTTCCCGAGCCCTAAATATTCGCACCTTTACGTTACCCTCGCTTATGCCGAGAATACGTCCGATTTCTTTATAATTAAACTCAGTATATTCTTTCAAAATCAAAACTTCCCGCAACTTCACCGGAAGCTTTTTAAGCGCCTCCTGCACATCCCGGACCGTTTCTTCTTTTAACAGCTCACCCTCGCCCGACGTCGACTCACGGCCGTCTTCGTGCAAAGCCTTTTCGTAGACCCGCACCTCCCGCTGCTTCCGCTTCGCATAATTCAACGAAACATTCTTGACCACCCGTATCAGCCAATACTTCGCCTCGTCGAGATTCGGGAAGCTCATGTCCTTTTCGTAAAGACGCGAAAAAGCATCCTGACACAGATCCTCCGCCGCTTCCGCGCTGCCCGCAATCCGCCACGCCACACGAAACAAAACCGGAAACGCCATATCGTATAATTTTGTAAATTCAGATACCGGCATCCCCATACGCTAAGAAAACAACCTTTTCATTTTTAAGTTACAGTATACGTCTTGAGGCGGAAAGTCAACGTACGCACAGGGCCATCCTATAAGCATGAATTGCAAGCGCGCTACCGCGCACCCGGGCCGCGCGCGTGCAGGTCGATAAGCTTTGAGAGCAGGGCCTTCTGGTCGCCGCGCTTCACGATAAGATCGACGAAGCCGCGGTTCAATTGGAACTCGGCGCGCTGAAAGCCTTCCGGCAGGCTCTGGCGAATCGTGCCTTCGATGACGCGGGGGCCGGCAAAGCCGATCAGGGCCCCCGGCTCCGCCATAATCACGTCGGCAAGCATCGCAAACGACGCGGTAACGCCCCCCGTCGTGGGATCGCAGAGCACCACGAAATAGGGAACGCCGGCCTTGTCCAGGACGGCCACCGCGCTGGACGTCTTGGACATCTGCATCAAGCTGAACACGCCCTCCTGCATCCGCGCCCCACCCGACGTTGCGTAGACGATCACCGGCAGCCCCTCCGCCGCACCCTTCAAAAGCGCGCGCGATATTTTTTCGCCCACCACCGAGCCCATCGAGCCGCCCATGAAGTTAAACGACATCAGCGCAAGCACCGCCCTCTTGCCGTCAATCGTGCAGGTCCCCGTGATGACCGCCTCCTTCATGTTCGTCCGGGTTTCCGCTTCGGACAGCTTTTCTTCGTAGCTTAAAAAGTCAATCGGGTTCTTCGACGTAACGTTTTCCGAAAACTCCTCGAAGCTGCCCTCGTCGGCAATGTATTTAATCCTATCCGCCGGCTCCATGCGATAATGAAAAGCGCACGAAGGGCAGGTAAGCAGCGCAGAGGCGATCTCGCCCTCATCCCTCCGAATCCCGCACTGCGGACAAACGTCTTTCTGGTCAGCCATGACCTTCCTCCAAGCGTTCAATAAAACTCGTGTCGAATTGCCCCGACCTAAACGCCGGATGACTCACAATCGCAATCTGCTCGTCCCTGTTCGTCTTAATCCCCTCGACGCGCAACTCACGCAGCGCGCGGAGCATCCGTTCGATCGCCATATCCCGCGCAGGCGAGTGGACAATCAGCTTCGCCGCCATCGCATCGTAATACGGAGAGACAAAGCACCCCGCGTAAAGGCAAGAATCGAAACGCACCCCCGGACCGCCGGGAACGTCGAGCGTCGCAACCCGCCCCGGCGCAAGCGCGTTTATTCGGCACTCAATCGCCGCCCCGCGCACAACAACAGCCTCGCCGTCCACACCCATCTTGCCGCACGCGCAGGCAAGAATCTGTTCCCTAATAATATCCACGCCGCTTACCAGCTCGCTCACCGGATGTTCAACCTGCACGCGGGCGTTCACCTCCATAAAGTAGAACCGGTCCCCTTCCACCAGAAACTCCACCGTCCCCGCCCCCGCGTATCCCAACGCGCGGAACATCTCCACCGCCCCCGCCTTCATCCTGCCGCGCATATCGTCGCTTACCGCCGTCGACGGACTCTCTTCAATCAGCTTCTGATGGTTGCGCTGCACCGAACAATCCCGCTCGCCCAGCGCCGCCACCGCCCCCGTCCCATCCGCAAGAAGCTGCAACTCAACATGGCGCGGATTCTCCACATAACGCTCGATAAACACCCGCCCGTCCGCAAAGTTCGCCTGGGCCTCGCGAATCGCAATCGTCAGGCACTCCGCAAGATCGGAGCCCTCGCGCACCACGCGCATCCCCTTGCCGCCGCCGCCCGCCGCCGCCTTAACAATGACCGGCAGCCCCAGCGCCTCCACCGCCCGCCGCGCCTCCTCCAGAGTCGAAACCGCCCCATCCGTCCCCGGCGTAATCGGCAAGCCAAAACGCCGCGCCGTCTCCCGCGCCTTCACCTTGTCGCCAAGCAGCGCCAGAACCCCCGCGCTCGGCCCAATAAAAATCAGCCCCGCCGCCGTAACCGCATCCGCAAAGACCGCGCTTTCCGACAGAAAGCCCACACCCGGATGCACCGCCTCGCAGCCCGTTTTAACCGCCGCCTCAATCAGATTTTCCTTCACCAGATACGATTTCGCCGGCGTCGGCGGCCCAATGCACACCGCCGCGTCCGCCATCCTCACGTGCAAGCCGTCCCTGTCCGCCGTCGAATAGACCGCCACAGACTCCACCCCCATCTCTCGGCACGCGCGAACAATCCGCACCGCAATCTCGCCGCGATTCGCAATCAACAACCTCTTAATCATCGCCCCAGCATACAGCGCCGCCCCCATAAAGAGAAGCGCCACAGGGCGCCACAGGCGCTTCTTGCGCCCTACGGGGCTAAGCCCTCAGCACTACGCTTTACGTCCGCAAGCCGCCCTCCCCAGCTTTCGGCTTTGTTTTCATAAAGAGGAAGAGAAGAGGGGAGGAGGGGGGCGCGCCCCCCTGCGCTCCATGCCGCGAAAGCGGCACGAATTTACAACCTCAATGCGAATGGACTGTTGCGGAGGGCTTGCACGTCGAAGTGCGCTACCCGCGCAAGGGCGGCGGATGGAGCGGTCAAAGTC
>JAITNO010000176.1 GCA_031290405.1 Spirochaetaceae bacterium | reverse complement strand
GGGTCGACGCGTTTTCGGGACGCGCTCTTAGGTGTGGTTGAATGGAAGAACGACGACGTGAGTCCCGACCCTGTTTTGTTAAAGTCCGATGGGTTCCCGACGTATCATCTTGCGAATGTTGTGGACGATCATCTGATGGGGATTGGCGCGGTGCTTCGCGCGCAGGAATGGCTTTCGTCGACGCCGATGCACATCATCCTCTACGAGGCGTTTGGATGGGAGCCGCCGGAGTTTTGCCATCTTCCCATGGTGATGGGGCCGGACGGCAAGAAGTTGTCGAAGCGGCACGGGGCGACGAGCATTGACGAGTTCCGTAAAAGGGGGTTTCTTCCCGCGGCGTTGATAAACTATATGGCGCTGCTCGGCGCGTCATACGAGGAGGGCAAGGAGGTTTATTCGCTTGCGGAATTGGCGGGGCTGTTTAGTCTGGATAAGCTGAACAAGGCTCAGGCGATCTTTGATTACAAGAAGCTTGAGTGGTATAACGCTCAGTATATTAGGATGATGGATGGGGCTGCGCTTGCACAGGCGGCGCTGCCCTTCGCGGTGGAGATGGGTTTGTTCGGCGGCGGCGGCCCGAGCGCGGAGCAGAAGGATCTGTTTGTGCGGGCGATGCCGCTGGTCCAGGAACGCGCCGTCTTTTTGACCGACGTTCCGCAGAAGTTGGGGTACCTCTTCGCGGAACCGGCTGTTCCTGCGGCGGAAGAGTTTATCCCGAAGAAGTCGTCGCTTGAGGCGGCGCTGGGCCTTTTGTCGATGGGGAGAGAGATAGTCGGCCCGATGGCGGGGACGGACGAGGCGGGGGACGAGGGGTTGGCAAAGGCGACGGCGGAACGGGAGGGGGTTAAGCTGGGCGATCTTTTGATGCCGCTCCGCCTTGCGATTACCGGCGCCCGCGTCAGTCCTCCGCTCTTTGGCTCTGTGCGTCTGCTCGGCGCGGCGGTCTGTGAGGCTCGCGTCGACCGCGCGCTGGCGGCGCTGCGGGGGGCTTTAGGGAAACGCTGATTAACGAGTTCCCCCTACCGTGGGACTCTCAACGTTACTACCTTGAGAGGCTCAACGTTACTACCTTGAGAGGCTCAACGTCCTACCTTGAGAGGCTCAACGTTACTACCTTGAGAGGCTCAACGTCCTACCTTGAGAGGCTCAACGTCCTACCTTGAGAGGCTCAACGTCCTACCTTGAGAGGCTCAACCCCCCTACCTTGAGAGGCTCAACGCACCGTTTTCAGCGTGTCCTTAGGGCAGGCGCCATGTGCGGCTTAGGGTGATGCTTGTGTCGGGCATCAAGAGGGAGGCCGTGTTGAAGGTCGAGGGGAAGGGGTTGACTTCGGCGCGGACGATGAAGAGCGGTGAGGTGAGCTCGACGCCTATGGAGAGGTCGAAGGAGAGCCCGTCGTTTTTCAGTTTGTTCTTGTCGTAAGACGCGGCGATCATCGAGCGGAGGAACAGGTTGGGCGTCAGATACTTTCCCAAAAGGATCGTCGTGTTGTCAAAATAACTCCATATCGCCGGCTCGCCCTCCTCAGAAGTGGAAAACGCGGCCTGAAACAGGGCGTTCTGCAACGCCTGCGTCCGCGCGGAGAATATGTCGACGTGCAGAATGTCGCGCAGCCTTCGTTCGACGCGGCGCACTACCTGGAATTGGGCGAGCACGTCGGTCGTCGAAGCGAGGAACGGGCGGGCTATCGTATTGCTTTCGTCGTCGGGGGTTCCCGACATGGTGTTTCCGAGTATCGACAGGATGGCGACTTGGGAAAGGGGCGGGTCCGAGCGGATGATGGGCGTAAATGAATTGATGGATTGATCGTTTATGACGATGGAAATGGTTACCGGCCCTTCGTCGGACTGGTCGTGCGTTTCCGCGACGGCGCTGATGCGCGGCTCGAATTTGACTTCATTTTCGTTAAAGACGAGCTGGCCTGATTTTATATAAAAGTTCCGCTGGAAATAAAACAATTCGCCGCCGCGCAACCCGATGTTCCCAGCCAGCGTTGACTTTCCCGACAGGCTGTCGCTTGTAATGTGAAGCGTGTCGCCAATGTCCAGATTGGTGCGGAGTATGGGATAATCGGCGCTGGGCCATAAAAACTCGACGCCCCTGTCGGCGTTGATGCGCAAGTCGGTTGCCGTATAAAGGTTCGGGTCCTTGTTCAGGGCAAGAAATCGCGCCTGTCTTTCTTCCGGCGTCGCCGCATCCACGGTGATGGTCGAATCGCTGCCGGTAAGGGCGCCCGATATTAACAGATTGTGATTGTCCATCGTAAAAGCGATGGTCCCGCTTGCCAGCCCCGACGATTCTATTCCGGCAAGATTGAATGAATAGGGTATGGCCCTGTCGGGATTTACCACGACGGCTATCTCATAATTGGACGGAACCCAGCGGTCAAAATAAAACGAGCCGGTGATATACCCGCCCCCTTCGCCCGCAGGCGCCGCTATCGGGTCGAAGAACATCTTCTTGCCCTCAAGATGGACGGTAACGGGGGCGGGCCCCACTTCTCCTGGAAGATACTCCGGGACCCTCATGCGGACGTCGTAGCCGTTTGCCACGCCGAATATGTTTGGGTCGCTCAAGCTGCCCGTGATGCGGATGTCGGCAAGGACAAAGCCGCCAACGCCTGCAATGACGGCATCCTTAGGGAAAATCCGCCAGAGCTTTTCAATGTCCACGTAGAGGTTCGAAGCGTTTACATCAAGCTTGTCTTCTTTTATTTCGCCAAAAAATGTTCCCATAAGCGGGGACGGCGCGGAAAGGCTCGCGTAAAAAGAACCCTCGGCGTCAATCTGGGCGTCAATCATATCCTGCGGGCCGCCTGAAACCCGTATCATGTTTTCCAATCGTGAAAACTGAACGCTAAACTCATTGAGGGCCGCCGAGCTTAAAAAAGAGACGTTGCTCACGTCTATCAAGCCTGAGAATTCCCTCAGGGCTTTCGGCACATACTGCCATGACTTGGCGGCGCCAAAGGCGCCTTGAATATGCGCGTCGGCATAGAAATTTTCCGCGTCCGCATCGCGGTGAAGCCGCGCGGTCGTTTCAAAAGAGCTTTGTTTTCTGTCTATGCTGACGAACGGAAAGTCGACGGTAAAGCCCGCATAACTTAAGAAGGCCTCCGCGATTTCGGCTTTTTCGGCGTTCAACGATCCCTTGAAGGCAAGCAGAATCTCTTTCCCTGCAATATGCCCTGCAGCCGATTCCAGATTGAAGGCGGCGTTAAAAACGCCGCCCGATTCAAGCGAAAAGTCCAACACCCCATTCGCCGCCATGTCCGTCGAATTGTGGAAGAAACGGTAAACTCTAAAAGCATTCGCCTCGATATGCGCGTCAAACGACCCCGCGTGGAGCCTCCCCTGCGCGCTCAGCTTTTCCGTGCCGTCAAGATTGGCCAAGTTCACCAGCAGTTCGGGCATCGTCGCATCGTCGCCTTCCAGCTCCGCGTGCGCTCTAAAAGACAACTGCGCTTCGCCCCTAAGCGGGTCCTTGCCGTCGTCAAAAAGCAATTCGGGAAGATACGCCCTATCCTGGTTTACCGTTCCACTCAGATGGACGCTTGACGAATTCTCTGGGCGATAGATTATGTCGTTAATGTCGAACGCGTCTATGTTGACGTTCCAACGGTTCTTCGACGCGTACGAAAAGGTCGAACTCACCGACAGAACCGAATTCTTCGCGTCGCTCGGAAGGAGCAGCGAATCGACGGTCAACGAGCCGTCGAAGGAACCGTTTTTATTAAGAACGGCGCTTCCGTTGACGTACGAACCGGTCAGCGCGATGTTTTTATTGTTGGTAAAGCTGCCTTCAAACCGGTAGGGCGTCTTGTTGATCGTGCTTTCCAGCAGGAACGAGACATTGTTCATATTTGAATAATCCGCCCGCGCCGCAATGTCAATGCCGCCGCCCGCGGCAATATGGCAATCAGACAATTCAAACATCTTGTCGGAACCCGACAACGACGAAACGGAAATTATATCCGTAAACCCACGGTATACGCAGACAAGATGGGGAATCTTGTAGGACATAGTGACAAAGTTCGTAGTGAACGACGCCTCCGTCGTTATATAAATATCGTCGGCAAAGTTCTGAATGACGCTTTCCCGCTGGGGGAACTCCATCGCGCTTCCGGCAATGTTAATCAGGTCGCTTAACGCAAGAGATTCGACCCGGCCGACGGCGGAACAGGTACGGGCGTTCAGGTTAACATTCGCGTCGGCCTTAATTCTTGACACGCTCACCGGCTTGTCCGACCCGACGTTGTTGTAACGCAGCGCCGACAGGGAAAGCGCCCAATTCCCGCCGGAGCGCAACGCCTCAACGTCAAAGGCGCTTAGAACGCTGTCCGCAAACCGCAGTTCCGACGCAAAAACGCTCATCCTCCGTGCGCCGCTCGAAAAGATCAACTCCCCCGTAACCGGCGTCGAAGTCCCGTCTTTGCCGTTTTTCCCCAAATAAAACCCTTCCATTTTTAGGACGCCGTTGGGGGAAACCGGATCGAAGACAAGGCCGCCCCGATACGAGATCGTTCCCCTCGAAAGGGCAAGCTTCACGTTGTTTATGCGGACGCTCTTTTCGTTCCCGCTCGCGCTCAACTCAAAAAACCCGCCGCCCACCGGGTATCCAGGAGGCAGACTGCCCGTAAAATCGGCCTTATAGGCAAGTGCCCCGTCCCCCGTCGCTTCAAAAGACCCGCCGCCCGTCCACCGCGCGGCAAGCCACGAATTATACTGCGCCAGACGCCCCTTCAGCGTGATAACAGTCGCAAACGAAAAATCGCGGGCGCTCAACTCCGCCTCCAGCGAGGACCGGTTAAAATCGACGGCAAAGGAAACGTCGTAGGGAAGGTCGTCGTCGATCTTGCGCGCCGTAAGGCGGTTTTCCGCCAGCGACGCCAGGATGCGCGTTCGGCGCAGCGCAAACGTCTCGGTAACGGTTTCCGGGAACAGCACATTAACATCGCCGCGGGCCGACGCAAAATCAAAGCGCCCCTCCGCGCTTCCCGGGACGGCAATAAAAAACGATTCCTTCCCCGCATCGTCGCCTGTCGCCTCCGCCTTCCAATTCGCGTTGAAGGACAAGCCCTCCCCATCCACAGAAGCGTTAAGCGAAAACGAACTCAGCGAAAAGCGGCTGCCGGCAACGAACACCCGCACCATCCCCCATCTGACGCGAACATTAAATCCCTCCGGCAGCAAGCGCATAAACTCGCACAGACCGGCGACAAGATCCTCTTCCCGCGCCGCCGCCGGAGCCCGTTCAGCCCCATCTTGAAGGACCTCGCCGGTAAAGACCTTTACAAACTCCGCATTTGAATTGATGGTAACAATCGGCCTGTCGACAGTAACGGAGGACACCGCGCTCTCCGGCCTTCCGCGGATAAGATCCCAGAGCGAATACTCCACGCGGACGCGTTCAATCGTCGCCAGCGCACGTTCACCCTTTTCGGGCGCCTCGTTGCCCTCGTATATCGAGACCCCTCGCAAATCAAGCGTCCCAAAAATCGACGGCCCCATGCCCTCATAGAATATTTTTTTATCAAAACGCGCTTCCGCCAGGGCGATGCAGGAATCCCGCGCCGCAACAAGACCCGCGAGGATGCTTTGCCGCAACGGATTGAACACCAGCGCGATAAGCGCCGCAAGCGCCGCAATAATCAAAATCCCAGCCGCCGTCTTTCCCAGCGGCCCTCTGTCCAACAGTATCTTTCTCACACGCCTCGCATCGCCCCAATTTGATATTTAAGTCTTCGTCTGGCGACAGCGTATACTATTTTGCAGGTTTCACCAAGCATGGAACCAGGCGCAGCGACCGTGCCGCCCCCCCCCACCGTCAACGCTTCACCGGCGGCGCCCTCGTCAAGGTCAGAAGAAGCGGCAGGTGGTCGCTCAAACCAGAGCCCGTGCGCGGATTGTAGCGGTCAGGCTCCCCCCGGGCGTTGGTGAAAGGCGCGCCGTCCAACACAACGCAATCCTTAAAGCGCCAGCCCTCATCCCCAAAGCAGTTTTCGTCAAGCAGAACGTGGTCGAGCGTCTCCCAGCCACCCTTGTAATAGAACGAACCGTTCTTCAACTCACCGTACCACGGAGAATAAAACACCCCCGGCCGCCCCGCAAAAAACACAGAACAAGGCGGCTTTTGACCGCTTACAATCAAAAAGTCCCCGGCCCCCGCCCCCGCCGCCGCGCGCGCCGCCCCCGCATCATCAGGCATCAGAGCGCAGACAACGCCGCCGCCCTGAAGGAAAAACTCATCGAAGCTTTCGTTCAAGTCCCCCAACACCACCACACGGGCCGCCGGATCCTCCGCCCGCAACTCAGAGAGCCGGCGGAGGATAACCCGCGCCGCCTCACGGCGGAGAACCTCGGACCGCGCCGCGCCGCCTGACTTCGACTTCCAGTGGCAGACAAAGAACGTTACCGCATCCCCCTCCGTCTCAAGCGCAAGCTCCAGAACCGGACGCGGAATCACCGCGCCATCCACCGCAATCGAATGAGCGCGCGCCCGCACAAACGGCAGCCTGCTCAGCGCGCCCACCCCCAGCGCCCCAGAGCCATTCCCCGCGAAAAAGCAATACCCGTAGCCGGCAGCCCCCGCCAGATCCTCCGCCACACCCCGATTCTCAAGCTCAAGGAGCGCCGCCACATCCGGCCCCCCGCCCCCCATCGCGCCAATCGCCGCCCCAATGCCATACAGACGCGCCGCATATTTTTCATCCGACCAGCCCGCGCCAGAGCGATACTCCGCATACTCCCCGCCGTCGTCGCTTTCGTCGAACAAAGCCTGCACATTCCACGACGCAATCGAAAGCTCCCCCGCCGGCCCCTTCCCGCCGCCGCCGCACGAACAAGCCGCCGCCAAAAAGAACCCCGCGCCCAGCGCACACCACCGCACATCCATCGTTCACCTCCCGCCCTCACGAGCTCCCCCCTATTATTGCGCGCGCAAGCGCAGCGCTTTAGAGCCACAGGCTCTTTTTGCGCCCTACGGGGCTAAGCCCTGTGAACTACGCCTTGGGGTTGCGGGCTGCGTCCCCCAGCTTTCGGGCGCCACAGGGCGCCACAGGCGCATTTTGCGCCCTACGGGGCTAAGCCCCCAGCGATACGCTTTAAGGTTGAGCTCTGCGTTCCCCAGCTTTCGGCTTTGTTTTTGTAAAGGGGGGTACGCCCCCCTGCGCTCCACGCCGCGACAGCGGCGAAAATCTACAGCCTCAATGCGAATGGACTGTTGCGGAGGGCTTGCACGACGAAGGGAGCTACCCGCGCAAGGGCGGCGGATGGAGCGGTCAAAGTCCCCGATGTGCCCCATGCCCCCCCGACCCCGACCCACCCATAACGGGCGCACTTCCCTTTCCTCTCGACAAACGGGCGCGGGGTCTGGATGCGCCGGCGCGCGCTCTAGAGGGCTTGAAACGCGCATCGGGCGGGGCGGCGCGCGATTTTGGCGGGGCGGCGCGGGGTGCGGGCGGGGCGTCGCGCAGCCCAGGGGCTATATCCCCTGGGCTGCGGGCTATATCCCCTGGGCTGCGGGCGATAGCCCCGGGGCTGCGGGCTAAA
>JAITNO010000138.1 GCA_031290405.1 Spirochaetaceae bacterium | reverse complement strand
CCCAGCCCTTGCAGCGCGGCAAGGGCCTCTATCGCCGCGCACAGCTCCATCCGGTTGTTCGTCGTCGCCCTCTGCGCGCCCCAGTTTTCGGCCACCACGACGCGCTCTTTCCCCTCGCCGCCTGACTCGCAGACGACGTACGCCCAGCCTCCCGGCCCCGGGTTCCCATGACAGCCCCCGTCCGTGTATATCTCGATATTCATGCCGTAGGATACCGTGCCCACCGGTTTTTTGCTATGGCCTTTGGGCTAAAACCCGGAGCGATAGAGGAATGCTTTATGGTGACGATTGACGTGGGGGGCTGCCGGCATGAAATCGCGGGGGCAAACATTGACCAAATGAAATGTTTTGTCGTACAATGAAAAACAGGAACCATGATGGATTTGCCAAACAATCAAACATTTGAAGTATTGGATAGAAGGAAAAACTACCTCGTGCAAAAAATGCAAACAAAGGACAACAACAGTTATATGCAGGCGGAAATCTCCGCGCTCGACAAGGTGATGACTTTTTCAAAATACATTTTGAATAATTTCCCCCATGAATTGATTATGGAAATAATCGAAAAGATTGGATTGGAAGATAAAACAAGTGATGAAACGGAGGACGATAAGAACTATGAAGTACTCTATTCGTATGAAAGGAGTTTATCGAAAGAGTTTAAGATTGACGTTTCGTTTATACGATATAAAGAAAACGAACAAATCCTCTTAGTGTATAAAAAGTATAAGAAAACCATGTTCAAGTGGGCGTACCAAGGGAAAATCAGGATCACCCAAGCGATATTGGAAGAGATTTTGGATAAATGCCATGAAATAACGACGAAATGATCGAAGCCCAGGAAAGCGGAACGCACCCTCGAGCAACGCTGATTACTCATGCGCGGCAATCGTGCCGGCCTCGAGCCTTTCAGCGTTGCCCGAGCCGGACAAACGCCGGCAGAGGTGTTTCCACTTCCTGCCGCGGTCGAATTCGTTGAGGAACATCCCGAACGAGGCGCATCCGGGTGAGAGGACCACCGCGTCGCCCGGGCGGGCGCACTCAACGGCCGCTTCCACGGCGGCCTCGAGCGTCTCGAACGGACCGGACCAGGGGACGCCCGAGGCGGCAAAGAGCCCGGTGAGTTTATCGCCGGCGCTGCCGGCAAGCAGGATCACCTGTTTCGCGTTTCGGGCGGCTTTCGCAAGCGGCGAGAAATCAAGCCGTTTGTCCGCGCCGCCGCACACAAGAATCGGCGCGCCGAGCGCCGCGACGGCGGCGGCGGCGGCTTCGGGAATCGTCGCCGCGCTGTCGTTGTAATAGCGTACGCCGCCTTCCTCAAGGAAGAATTCCAGCCGGTGCTCAATGCCGGGAAACAGCTCAAGCCTCTTTTTTATCAAGGCGGGGGGCACCCCCAAACAGAGCAGGGCAAGCGCCGCCCCCAGCAAGTTGACCTTTTGGTGGCCTCCCGGCGCAAGAGCGTCCCCCACAATCTCGACCGTTTCGCCGGCCCCCAGAGACCCCATCGGCCCTCGCGCAAAAGAGCGCAAGCTTTCCCCGTCAAACCAGCCCCCCGCCGCCCCCTCCGGCAAGCCGCCTGAGCCGCACAGGAAGGGGCTGCCGGCCGTCTCGCGCAGAAAGCGCCGCCCCCACTCGCCGTCGAGGGCAATCGTCGCATCGTCTTTCCCCTGATTCTTATAGATCAGCCGCTTGTCGGCAACATAAGCCTCCATCGTCCCGTAACGGTCAAGGTGGTCGCACATTATCGCCGTCAGCACGGCGACGCGCGGGCGGAACAGGGAAGCGGCGGAAGTCAAAAACAGGTCGGCCAGCTGCCAGCTCGAAAGCTCCAGGACAACATCGTCGTCGGCAGTCAAATCGTCAAGAAAGGTAAGGGGCGAGACGGCAATGTTGCCGCCCAGGCGAACCTTCCCGCGATTCTGCGCCTCATGATGGGCCTCAAGGCCAAAGCAAATCGCCGAAGCGGTAAAAGACTTGCCCTTGGAGCCCGTTACCGCGCACAAACGAGCAGGATTCTCATTCAGAAAGAGGGAAACGTCGCTTTCGATGCGGCGCACTCCCCGCAAAAAAGGCGAATCGGGGCGCACACCCGGGTTTTTAAGCGCCACATCGGCGGCGTCAAAATCCGCCTGTTCGTGCCTTCCCAGCACATACCGCACCGGAGCCGCGTTTTCCGCGCGCACACAATCGTCCAGAGCCTTTATTGACGGCGCAAGGACATCCTCGCCGCGAAGGTCCGTTACCGTAACGAACGCGCCGCGGCGCACCAGAAACTTCGCCGACTCAAGCCCCCCTCCGTGCAGCCCAAGCCCCATGACAAGCGCGCGCGCACCCGAAAAATCATTTTTTTTCATGAAAAACAGCATACCCTCCGCTCGCCCTTTGGTCAAACGATCGTCGTACTCTCTGCCTATGGAACGCGCGATCTCTATGCGACGCACGTTGAAAATTAAGGCTGATAATGTAATCCAACCCGTGAAATGTGGCGGCGGAAATATGGAGTGCGTCTGCTGAAAATCTTGATGGTATCACCTTCGCCGCAACGTACACATATTCTGATGTATACGCATGAAACTTTCCCTTCCGGATTTCCTCGAAAAGCCGCTGTGTATCGTTCCGATATTACGGGGCGTTGAACATCGTAGTCTCAAGATAGATTCTCGGTATATGGGACATGATATGGCGACAGTAACTGTAAAAACGAACAAAGTAAAGGGCATCCGGCAGCCTCCCCCGCCCCCGCGTGGGGCTTTCCCCCCCGAGCTCCGCGTGAGGCTTGATCCCCCGCGCCCCAGCCCACAAAAAAGGCGGCCCCCCGAAATCGTTTGACCAAAAGGCGCGGTGGGTTTATACTGTTTTTATGAAATTAAAATATACATACTGGCCGGAAGACGGTTGGTTTTTAGGGTATTTCGACGATTATCCTGAACATTGGACGCAAGGCAAGACTGTCGAGGAGCTGGAGTATATGCTTATTGATTTATATAAGCTCTTGGAACTTGACAAGACTGAGGTTGCCGTGCAAAAGAGAGAACTTGAGTTTGCATGAAAAGGAATTTGTTGCTCAAGAAGCTTACAAGAGCCGGAGCGGTTTTTCTGCGGCATGGCGCAGGGCATGATCTCTATCTGCAACCAAAAACAGGGAAGCAGGAAGCCGTTCCAAGGCATACGGACACCGGAAAGACTAGCCCACAAAATCATGAGGAACTTGGGGCGCGTCTAATAATGAGGCCTTCTGGCAACCTTCCTCCCCCTCCCCCGCCCACAAAAAAAGCGGCCCCCCCTTGCGGGAGGCCGCCTGTGTGGGGGGCGGCTGTGTGTGCGAGGCGCGTGTTGCCGGCGCCTTAGCAGCTGACCGCTTCCTGGAACTGCATGGCGGTGTTCCAGCTGAAGGCGGTTTTCCATTGGCGTTGGGCTTCCCGTTCGGCTTCGTTTTTGGAGGAGGCCTGCACGGTGTAGATGGAGCTGAGGCGTGTGCCGCTGGCGGTGTACCAGACGGTAACGGTGTAGTTGCGCGATGCCGGTTGCGCGGCTGCCGCCGCCGCCCCGCCCGCCGCCGGCGTCGGGTCGTCGTTCCCATCCTGGTAAGCCATCTGCCACCTCCCGTGGGCTTCCATCAGCCCCTCCTTCGCCTCCGCCGAATGTGCGGCCAATCCGGCGGCGACCCACTCGTGTGGAGCCCCACCTGCCGT
>JAITNO010000114.1 GCA_031290405.1 Spirochaetaceae bacterium | reverse complement strand
TGGACGCCACCTACGCGGAGCTGTCCTTCGGCTTTTTCGGCGGCGGCGGAACGATGTCGCAGGAAAGGAACGGCGTATCGGGGGATGGGATGGATTTCTCCGTTACCGGACTCGACATCGGCTTGCAGGGCAAGTATCCCATTGAGCTGGGCAGCAGCCTTTCCGTCTTCCCCATCTTCGGCATTGACTACCGCGTCGTTGTCGGCGCAAAAATCGCGGACAAACCGGCAGATAACGCTGGCGATCTTAGCGCTTTCTGGTTTAAGTTCGGCGGCGGCCTCGATTATGCCATCGCCAACAACGTCTACCTGCGCGCGGACCTCTTGTACGGAATCAGGCTCGCAAACAAGATGGAAAACGATGCGATTGACGGCTGGGACGGCGCCAAATCGCGTCTTGGCCACGGCCTCGACGTAAAAGTCGCCGTCGGGTACAAGCTCTAAAACGGCAGCAAACGCCGGCGCTTCGACGGGCTCAAGCATCAGGCGGCCTCCTTAGGGGGCCGCCTTTTTTGTGGGCGTGGGGGGGGGCGCTGACAAAAGGCGCGGGGTGTGGGGTATAGTGTGGGCATGGAGCAGGAAATAGTTTGTAGAGAATCTGCGTTCAAACATGGTGCAATCGAAGCGGATATTCGCCATGCCTTTAAGACCGTCCGTTACGACGGCCCGCTAAAGGGGTATGACAACAAGTTTTTGTTACTGGGCTTCGACACTAAGGCGAATCCTATTGAGGTGATCTACAACGAATTCGGCGAAGCAGGTTAAACGTGTTTCACGCTATGCCGTGCGAGCCTAAATATTTTCAGCTCTTAACCTAAGGAGTAATTATGAACGAAATTGAAAAGATGACCGGCATGACCGACGAAGAAGCCAACGCCTGGGACGAATACTTTACCAAAAATCCGCCTGATGTGGATGCCGGCAAAAACCGTGCCCTCCCACGGAGGCTTCGTATGGTGGAAGTGGACGATGCCAGCGCCGACTACCTCATGTCCATGGCCAAGTCGGCTCATACGACCTCCGCCCAAATTGTCGGCAGTCTTATCCGCGAAAAGATTGCCGTTGGTGTGTAACTTACGATGCACGACACCACGGCGCGGGCAGCCACGGCGATGGACAGCACGAAGAACGGCCCGGCGGGGGGCTGGGAATAGGGCGCAGGCGCCAACCCTTCGATAAGCTCAAGGACCGGCGGCATCCTCCGGGGGGCCGCCTTTTTTGTGGGCGAGGGGGCGCTGGCACAAGGCGCGGGGTGTGGGGTATGCTCAGGGAAAGGAGCACATATGGCAATGAAAAAGATTTTGTGGGCGATGTCGGCGTTGGCATTTGCCCTCGCGTTGACCGCTTGCGATGGAAATATCAACGACAACAGCTACACGTTCAAGTTCAGGGTGGAGAATAATACTATCTCGAAGACAATCAGCACGATTGAGTTTATCAACGGCTCTAATAAAGACAACAGGGTGTTGAGAAAAGTATCGGGACTCAAGCTTACCAAGGGCGAATTGTCCGACGAATACAAGGTGTCCGGATTTACCGGGGAGTACGGAACCAACGAGCGTTTTTGCGGCGTCATCGTTACCTATGACAACGAAACCTCCAACTTTGGCTATTCGCATTTCGAGCACGAAAGCAAGATTTTGGTTGCAGTCGGAACTGCTTGGTCTGATTCCATAAGCTTTTCCAGCGGAAAGTGGTAAGCGCCCAGCCCCGTCCCCCCGTCCACGGCAATCATGGGCGTTGACAGTTTTGGAACGGACTCAATCGACAATGTTTTTTTTTGTCAATCGCTTGAATCGTTTTGATGATGCATCCGTTCAAATCTTTTTCGATGTCCGACTGCCAAAAACGCAAGACCGTCCAACCGTTGTTGCGATAATGCGCGTTCACCTCAATGTCGCGAGCCATGTTCCGCCGTATTTTCTTTTGCCAATACTCCGAGTATCGTTCCAATTCGGCTTCAAGCGACGGGCGGCGTTTGATTTTCCAGTTGTTGCCGTGCCAAAAGTCGCCGTCGATAAAGATTGCCAACGCATACTTTTTGATGGCGATGTCGGGCCTGCCAAACATTTTTACGTTTTTTCTATAACGAACTCCCCATTTCCACAGTGCCTTGCGAAAAAAGACTTCAGGCTTTGTGTCAACGCTGCGGATGTGGGACATGATTTCACTCCGCTTTTCCGCAGAGAATCGATCCGGCATTTTGTCTTTCATTGATTGCGCCTACCGAATGGCGGAGGGGAGCGCGCCCCCCCCGCCAATGAAATGATAGGAAGGAAACCCTATTTGTAAAGATTGTAGAACGCTTGCAGCCCCGCGTATTCCGCGTTGCCGTTCAGCTCCTCTTCGATGCGGATAAGCTGGTTGTATTTGCAAATCCGGTCGGTGCGGCTCATCGAGCCCGTTTTGATCTGCCCCGTTTCCAGCGCAACAACAAGGTCGGCAATAAAGCAGTCCTCGGTCTCGCCCGAACGGTGCGAGACGATGGCCGTGTAATTCGCCTTCTTCGCCATGTTGATGGCCTCGATCGTCTCCGTTACCGTGCCGATCTGGTTCACCTTAATCAAAATCGAGTTGCAGGCCCCCTCCTTGATCCCGCGCCCCAGCCGCTCCGTGTTCGTCACGAAAAAGTCGTCGCCGACAATCTGGATCTTCCCGCCGAGCGACTTCGTCATATTCGCGTAGCCCTCCCAATCATTCTGGTCAAGCGGATCCTCGATGCTGATGATCGGATATTTCGCAACCCAGTCGCTGTACATCTTGATCATATCGTCCGCGCTAAAGAGCTTGCCGGGATTCGATTTCCAGAACTTATATCCCTTCTTGCCCCCCTCGTCAAACAACTCCGACGACGCGCAGTCCAGCGCAATGCGGAACTGCTCATCCGGCTTGTATCCAGCCTTTTCAATCGCCTTCATAATGAAGCTCAGGGCCTCTTCGTTGCCAATGTTCGGCGCAAACCCACCCTCGTCGCCAACCGCCGTGCTGTGTCCCGCATCGTTCAAGAGCCCTTTCAACGTATGAAAAACCTCCGCCGTCCAACGAACCGCCTCTTCGATGCTCTCCGCGCCCACCGGCATCACCATAAACTCCTGGAAGTCGATTTTGTTGTCCGAATGTTTGCCCCCGTTGATAATGTTCGCCATCGGAACAGGCAGCAACGTCGTGTGCGCCCCCCCCAGATACTTGTAAAGCGGCAGCCCCACCGATTCCGCAGCCGCGCGGGCCACCGCCATCGACGCCCCCAGAATCGCGTTTGCGCCAAACCGCGCTTTGTTCTCCGTACCGTCAAGCTCAATCATCGCCGTGTCAACCTCAACCTGGTCGCACGCGTCAAGCCCCACAATCTCGGGCCCCAACTCACGGTTGACGTTCTCCACCGCTTTAAGAACGCCCTTGCCCTGGTATTTCGCCTTGTCGCCGTCGCGCAGCTCAACCGCCTCATGCTCGCCCGTCGACGCGCCCGAAGGCACCGCAGCGCGTCCGACGGCGCCGTCTTCCAGCCAGACGTCAACCTCGACCGTCGGGTTTCCCCTCGAATCGAGAATCTGCCGCGCCTGAACCTCTATTATTTCATTCATATGTTGCTCCTCTCGCGGGGCAAGCGCCAAACCGGCGCCCCCGCGCTTTTCAGTGTGATGACTTGCGCCCCTTTAGTCAAGGCGGGGAGCGGATCCCCCACAGGGCGGCTGACAGCGGACGCAAAGCGTATTGCGGGGGGCGCGGCCTGCGAACGCGATTGCTGGACAGAATTGCAAAAAATCGATACCGTCTAAGGCAGTCTAGGGGAGGTTCGCATGGCGGCGCGCACGAAGATCGTTTTTTTACAGGCTCCTGAAGGCTTCCGCGCGCGCGCGGAGCGCCTGGCGGCTCAGACTCACGGGGGGTTTCAGTTTGATTGCTCGGTTCCCCTGCCCCTCGAAATACCCGAAGACGAAACGTCGGTCGATATGGAGCGCATAAGCATCGAGACGATCGTCGCGGGGATGCTCCGCGTTCTGGTCGAGGGCGGCGCGGGCGCCGGCAACCTCTTGTACTATAGAAGATTTATTCTTGCGGCGCGGCCCGACATACTGCACACGCTGTCAGGCGCCGCCGCGATGAAGGCAAAGAACGGCGACTTTGAGATGGCGCGGGAGGTCCTCGACACGTTGAAGGCCCTCTTCCCCCTTTCGCCGGAAGTTGCGCTGGTGAACGCCGTCGTCCTGGAGGACGAGGCCGATTTCTTGGAGCGCAACGGCAGGGAGGCTGAGGCCGAAAGCGTTTTCCGGCAGGCCGAGACTGCCTACAAGAGGGCCCTCTCCGTCGACGGATCCCTTCTCGAGGCGCTCTTTAACGCGGGCCTGTTCTCCAAGAAAAGGCGGAATTATGCGGCGGCGCGGGAATACTTCCTCGAATATCTTGCAGTCGCCGGCGACGAAGAGAAAAAGGCGCGGGCCCTTTCCCTTGTTCGCGGCATCGAAAAGCGAGGCCTCGACGACGAGCATTTTCACCGCGCATACGCGCTTATCCGCGAGGGGCGGGAGGAACAGGGCATGGCCGAGCTGCGTCCCTTCCTCGAGGCGCACAGCGAGGTCTGGCACGGCTGGTTCCTGCTCGGCTGGGCCCTCAGGCGGCTTGAGCGCTGGGCGGACGGCGCGGCGGCGCTGCGAAAGGCGTTGGAGCTGGGCGGCAAGGGGGCCGACGCGCACAACGAGCTGGCCATCTGCCTGATGGAAAGCGGCGACGACGCGGGCGCGAAAAAAGAATTGGAGGCGGCCCTCGCTCTTGACGGCGAAAACATCAAAATCATATCCAATCTGGCCGTGCTCAGCCTGAAAACCGGCGATGCGGCGGCGGCGGACGGCTTCTTGCGCGCCGTGCTGGAGCTTGACCCGAACGACCCGCTGGCGAAAAGCTGCCTGGCGCGCGCGCCGTGACCCATGGGCGACGCTGTAAAAAAAGCCTTGCCGGTGGGGAACGCAACTCCCCTGACATAAAGCCCCTGCGTCCACTCTCCCGTAGCCGATGTCGAAGCTCCGAGCTCCGATGTCGAGGCTTTTTGCTTCGATGTCGAGGATCCGAGCTCCGATGTCGAGGCTCAGAATAGAACACGTTCTGTTTTGAGTGGAACCCGTTCGGTTCAGAATGGAACGATGGGCCTTTTTGGGGGAACCGACGGCCTCCCGATGGGCGGCGTCTGTCACCGGTGGGCCGACGGCGCGGCTCTAGGCGATCTTGCCGCGCTCGCGGAGCAGTTCGCTGTAGTACTTTGGTTCGATTTTTTCTCTGGCTATGCCCGCCTTGTCGAGAAAGGCGAGGAGGCTTTCCCGCGCGGCCTCTATGGTGCACGGATCGTCGTCGTCGCTGAGGATTTCGAGCTCCAAAAACCAGCCCAGATGTTCCACCAGCGAAAGCTCGACGGTGATGTCCCCGCTCTTATACGAAACGCCCTGCTTCTTTTTGGTGAACGAACGCCCCAAGCGGAGCCTGCCGAGGAACTCTTCGAAGGCGGCCAACGCCGCTTCCATCGAAGAGCCTTCCGGCGCGGCAAGGGCGAACTCATGCTCGTCGTTGACTTCGATTTGATCGCGGATTTCTTTTGTCTTATAGGTTGCCAGCGCACAATCAGTCTCGGCGCCGTCGGCGTCTATCGTCTTTTCCTTGCGGACGCGCAGCCCCGATCGGGGGCCGTCCCAGGAGCCGCCCTCGACGGGAAACCAATACTCATCCTCTTTGACGTATTCAAATTCAAACGCGGCAATCCGCGAAAGCGTTGCGCTTAGCTCCTGGCAATCGTCCACCCACGCCTTCAGTTCAATTTCATGCGACATAGCGCCTCCTCGTCAAAAGCCTTCACCATGCGGCGTTTTACCGCGCCGCTGCCGCCGCAAAGATCGGCGATTTTCTTACGCACGCTTACGCGCTGGGAATTCCTGCCATAAGGACAGGTGCACGCCGATTGCAGGAGCCCCGTCTCGTCGGCGCAGGCGACGACCTGCCGCTCTTCCAGGTAGGACAGCGGGCGGATCAGCGCAAGCGGATACTTGTTGTACCGCAGCAGCGCGGGCATTCCGCAGAGCTTTCCCGCCGCGGTGATGTTCATAAAGTATGTTTCGATGTTGTCGTCGAGGTGGTGCCCCAGCGCTATCTTGTTGAAGTTATGCGAAAGCGCGTAGGCGATCAATTCGGCGCGGCGCTGGGTGGAACACCAATAGCAATTCATCTTCCGGCCCGCCTTCAGCCTGCCTACGACGGGAACGAAGACGTCTTCAAAGGGGATGCCCCAGCTTTCCAGACGCTTGATGAGCTCTTGTCTCTTGCAGCATGAACAGAAATCCGTCGATATGTGCAGGCCGGCGAGCTGATACTCAACCTTGAGCGCGGGGCGCAAGAGCGAAAGCATCATCGCGAGCACGGTGGAATCTTTGCCGCCTGAAACGGCAATCAGTATGCGGTCGCCTGAGCATATCAGGTTATGGTCAAACACCGCCCGTGCGACGAGCTTTTGCGCGACGACGGACGCGCCGCGCTTGCGGCAGAGCCTTTCACTCATGCGTTACTCCGCCTTGCATATTCCGCGTATGCGCGCGGAAAGGCGGCTTGCCAAGCGGACAAAGGACAGCTCCTTCATCCCCATCAGGCCCTGCGGACGGAAGATCATCACAAAGATCAGGATGAGCGGGTATATCAGAAGTCTATAGTTCTGGAGGAAGCGCAGGAACTCCTGCAACATATAGAGCGTGTAGGCCGCAATAATCGAGCCGGTCATCGAGCCCATGCCGCCGAGCACAACATAGATGAGGTAGTCGATGCTCTTCGCGAACGACGCCATGTCGGGCTTTACGAAGCCGATGAACATCGCGTAGAGCGAGCCCGCCACGCCTGCGATGAACGCGCCTGCGACAAAACCGGCCATCTTGTAGCGGAATATCGGGATGCCCGATGAGTTTGCCGCTATCTCGTCCTCTCTTACGGCGAAGATCGCGCGCCCATAGCTGGAGCGCAGGAAATTTTGCAACAGCACGACGATGAGGGCCAGGGCGCCGGTAATCACGACAAACGAAACGACGGGGCCCGTGCGCACGTCTTGCAGCGCCGTGGGGAAGCGTTTCCCGTTGGGGCCCTCGGTGATGGATTTAAGGTTGGTGAGCAGCACGCGGATGATCTCGCCGAAGCCCAGCGTGACGATGGCAAGATAGTCGCCGGTGAGCTTGAGGCTGGGGAAGCCGATGAGGAAGCCGGCGAACGCCGTGAGGAGCGCGGCGCAGAGCACGCTTGCCGGCAGCGGCAGGCCCAGCTCAAGACTAAAGAAGATGCAGGCGTAGGCGCCGATGGCCATGAAGCCGGCCTGCCCCAGCGAAAGCTGCCCCGTAATGCCGACGACCACGTTCACGCTGACGGCCATGATCGCGTTGATGCACGCCGCCGTCAGCACCTGCGCGTAGTAGCCGTTAAGGGCGCCGCCGTGGATAAGCAGCGCCGGAGCGACGACGAGGACGACGGCAACGGCGCCGGGAACGATGATGCTTGTACCGACCGGCTTCATCATGGCGCTTCGTTACAGGCCCAGCGCCGCCTTAAAGGCGCTGAGGATCTCGTCGACGCCCGGGCGCGCGTCAATGTCGACCAAGAGCCCCTGTGCGCGGTAGTAGCCGATGAGCGGCTCAGTCTGGGCGCGGTATACGTCAAGGCGCTTCTGGACGGCCTGGGGCCGGTCGTCGTCGCGCACATACGCCTCGCCGCCGCATTTGTCGCAGACCCCATCAGCGGGCGGCGGATTGAACGTCGCGTGCCAGTTGCGGCCGCACTTCCTGCACACCCGCCTGCCCGAAAGCCGCTCAAGAACCCCCGCATCGGGGATGTCGAAGTTCACCACGCGGTCGAGCGTGGAAAATCCCGCCAGCGCGTCCGCCTGCGGGATGGTCCTGGGGAAGCCGTCGAGGATGTAGCCTGCCGCCGCGTCGCCGCGCTCAAGCCGTTCCCGCACGAGCGCGATGGTCGTGTCGTCGTCGACGAGTCCTCCGGAGTCGATGATCCCCTTTACCTTGACGCCAAGCGGCGACATCGCCGCGATAGCCTCCCTGAAAATGTTCCCCGTGCTGATGTGCGGTGCCTTGAGCGTCTCGACGGCCCGCACGGCGAGCGTCCCCTTGCCCGCTCCGGGCGGCCCTAAAAAAACCAATTTCATACGCGCATCCTCCTTTCTGTTGCTGCTGATGCGTTTTATTCTATTGTACTGTGCGCGTTTTGTTAAGGGGGCGGAGGCGAAGGGCGGAGTGGGCGACGCCGTGCGGGGTGTGCGTCCTCCGGCGCGTCCTGAGTCTTCTTGGACGCGCTCGTCGCTGGCGTCCGCGGCGTGGGCGCCTTCTACCACGGCGTGAACGCCTTCTACCACGGCGTGAACGCCTTCTACCACGGCGTGAACGCCTTCTACCACGGCGTGGGCGCCTTCTACCACGGCGTGAGCGCCTTCTA
>JAITNO010000100.1 GCA_031290405.1 Spirochaetaceae bacterium | reverse complement strand
TCCGACCAAAGAATGAACCGCTCCGACCTAAGAATGAATCATTCCGACCTAAGAATGAATCATTCCTACCTAAGAATGAAACATTCCGACCTAAGAATGAACCGTTCCGACCTAAGAATGAATCGTTCCGACCTAAGAATGAATCGTTCCGACCTAAGAATGAATCATTCCGACCTAAGAATAAACTGAAAAAGTCCGTGAAAGGTACGTGTTTTGGCGTCAAAACGCCCTCCGCAGGGCCTGTTGAGGGCGTTTCATCGAAAAGAGCCTGACCGCGTCCGTTTGAGCCATATCATCGCGTTCGCACGCGCGCGCTTCGGCAGAGGAGGCAGGCGGCGCGGGCTCCGCAAGGGAGGCCGCTTTTGTTTGTGGACGGAGAGTCGCAGCCCGACGAGCAAGCCAGAGGAAGAGGGCTGAGGACCGACTAGCGCGGCGCGTGCGACAAGCCACAGCAGGCGCACACCACAAGGGGGGCCGCCTTTTTTGTGTGGGGGGGCGGGGAGGCTTCACGAGGAGAAGCTTTTCCGTTAGACTGGCCGCATGAACATCATTATTTCCGGTTATGGCAAGATGGGCAGGCTGATTGAAGAGCGGGCGGGCGAAAGGGGGCACGGCGTCGTCGCCATCGTCGATCCTGCGCTCGCCGGCGGCGCCTCTAAAACCGGCGCGCCCGGATATGGGAGTTTGGACGACGTGCAAAGCGGCGTTCTGGCGAAGGCCGACCTTGCGTTGGACTTTACGCATCCTTCGGTTGCGGCGGACAATGTAAAGGCGTTCGCCGGTAAAAAGATTCCGCTTGTCGTGGGGACGACGGGCTGGGAGCTGTCGGAGGTGGTTCAGGCGGTTAAGGAGAGTGGGGCTTCGCTGCTCTACGCATCGAACTTTTCGCTGGGGGTGAATCTTTTTTACCGCGTGGCGGAGTATGCCGCGCGGCTCTTCGACCAATTTGAGGAATACGACGTTGCCGGGTTCGAGGCGCACCACAACCGGAAGGCGGACAGTCCTTCGGGGACGGCGAAGGCCGTCGCGGAGATTCTGCTTAAAAACATGGGCCGCAAGAAGAAGGTGGTGTACGAGATGCTTGACCGACCGCCGGCTCAGGATGAGCTTCATTTTGCCAGTGTGCGCGTCGGCGCGGCGCCGGGCGCTCACACGATTTACTTCGATTCGCCTGCGGACACGGTGGAGATTGTCCACACGGCGCGCAACCGCGAGGGTCTTGCCTCGGGCGCGATCGTCGCGGCTGAATGGCTTTTTAAGACGGTGGCCGCCGGCGGCCGCGGCATATTCACGTTTGCGGATGTTTTAGGCTGACGGGGGGGACGGAGGTTCTATGATAAAGCTCGAGGGCGCGTTTACCGCGCTGATTACGCCGATGACGGCGTCGGGACAGGTCGACTTTGACGGCTACTTGAGGTTGCTGCGGTTCCAGATGGACGAAGGCATCGACGGGCTGCTGCCGATTGGGACGACGGGCGAGACGCCTACGCTGGACGAGGACGAGGAAGAGGAGCTGATTCGGCTGGCGGTGCGCGAGGCGGGCGGGCGCCTGCCGGTGATTGCCGGAGCGGGCTCCAACTCAACGCGGGACGCGGTGCGATACACCGAACGGGCGAAGCGGTTGGGCGCGGACGGCGCCCTCGTCGTAACGCCTTACTACAACAAGCCCAACGATTCTGGCCTGGTAAAGCACTTCGCCGCCGTGGCCGAAGTGGGCTTGCCCATCGTCGTGTACAACATCGCCGGACGGACGGGGAGGAACATCCCCACACCCCTGTTGGCAAAGATAGCCTGCATCCCCGGCATCGCCGGCGTCAAGGAAGCCTCCGGCGACATCAATCAGATGGACGAAGTCATCCGCACGATTACGCTTAAGAAGCGCGCCGGCGGGGGCGACTTCGCCGTCTTTTCAGGCGACGACGCGCTCACCCTGCCGCTGGCCGCGCTCGGCGGCGCAGGCGTCATCTCCGTCGTCTCGAATCTGCTGCCCAAGCGCGTCCAGCGCCTCGTCGCCCTCTGCCTCGGCGGCGACTTCGCCGAGGCGCGAAAGCTCCACAGCGAAATGATGCCGTTCGTCCACGCGGCGTTTATCGAGACAAACCCTGTGCCGATAAAGTACGCCCTCTCCCTGGCGGGTTTGCCCTCAGGCCCCACCCGCCTCCCCTTGGGCCCCCTCTCGCCGGAAAGCAAAAGGGTCGTCGAAGCGGCGGTAGCCGCGTTGCATCTCCCGTGCGCGTCCACGGCCCCCCTCCTGTAACTTTTTCGCGTTTGTTTGTTTTACTAGCTAGACGCCGGCGTTATTCAAATCAACTTTATGGAGAGTAAAATGAAAAAGATCAGTGTACTATTCGTGGCGATGTTCTGCACCGCAGGACTCATCTTCGCGCAAGAATCAGGGCAAGGCAATGCGGGCAGGCCGCCGCAACGCGGCCCCCGTGGGCAAGACGTTCCGGTAACCTCAGTTTCCGGCAAGCTTGCATGGGTTGACGGCAAAATCGCCGTCAAGGCGGGCGAAAAAACCTATTTCGCGTCCGGCATCAGGCGGCTTATCGGCTTTGTCGACAGCATAAAAGAAGGCTCGGACGTAAAGCTTGAAGGCAGGGAATTCCCCGGCGGCAAAGACAAGGTCGTCAGTTTTTTCCAGACCCTCAAGGTAAGCAGCAACGGGAAGGAGTACGACATCCCCGACCGTCCCCCGCAAAGGTTCAACGACGGCGGGCGCGGCGACGGGAGGCGCGGCAACGCCCGCCCGCCGAGCCGCTTAGGGCCGGGCGGCGGCCGTAGCCCCCACCCCTGCCGGAGCTAAAGCAACCCCA
>JAITNO010000015.1 GCA_031290405.1 Spirochaetaceae bacterium | reverse complement strand
GTCGAGGGCGGCCTCATTGCCGCGGTCTCGATTGCGGGCGGCTGCGACGCGGAATCAACCCTCAAAGACCTGGAAGAGTTCGTTCTGCCCAAGTAGCGCGGGTCATGCGCCGCGGCCCTTGCCCAAAACTCCTCAGTGGGATAAGCTGACGAAAAATCAGATTTTGTCACATTAAGGAGTTATTATGACAACAAAACGTTCGGGGAGCTCGTTCAACGCGCTTCACCAAAAACGGACGCTCGAGTCGATTTTCCTTTTTACAACCGGAAAATGCAACGCGAAGTGCGCTCAGTGCTTTTACGCAAACGACATGGCGAAAAAAGAAGAGGATCTTGGTTTCGAGGAAATCAAGAAGATTTCGGAAACGGCGGGAAAAATTAACCGCCTCTGGCTTTCAGGCGGCGAGCCGACTTTGCGCGAGGATCTGCCGGACATCATCGAACTCTTCTATAGAAACAACCACATCAAGGACGTCAATTTCCCGACAAACGGCATAAAGTCGGACAGGCTCGTTGAATGGGTCAAAAGGCTGAAGAAAAGCTGCCCCGACTGCAACATCACGCTGAGCATATCCTTCGACGGGTTCGGCGAAACGCACGACAAACAGCGCGGCGTGGAGAGTTTTTACAAGGCGGCGGAATGCCTTAAAAAGATCGCCGACAACTTTAAGGACGAGGGCAAGATAATCAGAAACACGGCGCTGGTTATTACCAAGTACAACGTCGACCAGGTTGAAGACTTTATGCGCTGGGTGTTCGGGCGCTTTAACCTTCAGGCGCACACGGTGGAGGCGGCGCGGGGCGTTACCCGCGAGGACGGCGTTAAGGCCGTAACCGAAAAGTCGCTTCGCAAGATACAGGACGATATAGCGCCCTACTATATCGAATACGCAAAGCGGATAGCCGAAGGCGTCAAGGGCGCCGTCGCAAAAAAGCTGACGAAGGTTTTCTATGTGGGGCTTATGCGAACCATGTACGACATTCGGGCAAGCAACATCGACAAGCCCACCTGCTGGAAGATGGACTGCACGGCAGGCGAGACCACCCTCGTCATCGATTACGACGGGCGTTTCCGCTCCTGCGAACTGCGCGAGCCCATCGGCAAAGTGCAAGACTATGACTGCGACGTTCAAAAGATCGTCCAGAGCGACGCGATGAAGCATGAAATCGAAGCGATTGGTCACGGGTATACAGCCAATTGCTGGTGTACGCACGGCTGTTGGATCATGGCGTCCTTAGGGTTCAGCCCGTTTAAGATGGTAAAAAGAATCCTCCGCGGATACAAAGAAACGAAAAAGCTCTACCGTCCTGTGGCGCCCAGCGAAAGCGACTTGCAGGCCCTTGAAGCAAAGTATCGTCTTGACTCCGGCAAGCTCAAAGAGATAGGCGTCGTCACATGAAAATACTATTGGTAACAAGAGGCTCTCAAGGCGACGTATACCCTTATTTAGCCCTCGCGAAAAAGTTGCAAGACCGTGGGCACGCCGTGTCGTTAAACATTCCGCTCGCGTTTGAAAAATACGCCGAGGCGACAGGCGTTCCCTACACAACCGAAAGCGACGACATCGTAGGCCTCGTCTCCAACGAAACGTTAAAGTTCAAAGACCTGCTGGCATGGACCGGGCGCGTCATCAAACAGCAATTTGAAGACCTCGTTCCCCTGGTTGCCCAGTACGACCTGTTCCTCGCGTCAAACACGGAGTTTGCGGCCCCCTCGATAGCCGAATACACCAACAAGCCGCTCATACGGACCGCGTATGCGCCCCTGCTTCCCAGCAAGAAGATCATGCCAGCCGTCATTCCGCTGGTTACGCCTAACTTCTTTGTGCGCCCCGTCATGATGTGGGCCCTCATCAACGCGGGGATGAACGCGATGTCGAAGACGCAGCTCAACCTGGGGCGGAGGAAGCTGGGAATGCCCCCGATAAAAAATCAGGCGGAGCACGCGCCCACGCACGCGAACAACCTCCTCTTGTGCAGCCCGCGCCTTGCCGAAACCGACGCCGATTGGCCGTATGCGTGGGGCGTAAGCGGCTATTGCTTTAACGACGAGCTGCCCTACGAAGACGATTTGCTGCAACGATTCACGCGGTTCATCCAGAAAGACGACAAACCAACCGTGTTTTTTTCGCTGGGGAGCATCAACGGCCCCCTGCACAAGCAGCTCGCCGAATGGCTGCTTTCGATATGCCGGAAGCACAGCTATAAACTGGTCGTGGGCAGCGGATGGTGGAGGCTCGGCGACAACCTCGAACAGAAGGACGACTTCTTTTTGCTCGACGGCGTTGTGCCCCACAAGCTGGTCATGCCCCAATGCGCCGCGACGATACACCACGGCGGCAGCGGCACCACGCACAGCGCGGCGCGCTCCGGAAAACCGCAGATGGTCATCCCCCACGTCATCGACCAGCATTACTGGGCTCGCAGGACGAAGCTCCTCGGGCTGGGCCCCGGAGCCCTCAATATAAAGAAATTGACGCAGGCGAGGCTTGAAGCCGCCGTCCTCGATGTGATGAACAATCCCGCATACAAGAAGAACGCCGCCGCGTTTGGCGAAACAATCCGCGCCGAAGAGGGCTTGGACAATGCCGCCCGCTACATCGAAAATGCCGTAAAGCAATGACCCTCGTCGCAAGCATAGCCGCCGCCGCGCTTGCCGCCGCGCTCGTCGTCTTTATCATGCTGCGTCTTTCGGGCGGCGCCGACCGGCGCCCGCGCAGCCGCGAACGCAAAGAAAAGCGCGCCCCGCGCCGCGCCGCCCCAGAGCCCCTCCATGAGGGCAGACGCGGAGACCCTCGCGTCTGCCCCGTGTGCGCCGTCTTGTTTGAACGCGGCGAAACCGTCGCATCAAAAATCTTCCCCCCCACCGCAAAAAACGAACGCCTCCTCCACATAACAGGCTGCCCCCACTGCCTTAACGGCGGGCGCCGTCGCCTCTGCCCCGTCTGCGGCGCGGAACTCGCCCTCGACGAATACCTAAGCGCCCGCGTCTACCCGCAGCGGGGCCGCCCCCACGTCCACGTCGTAGGCTGCACCCATTGCAGCCGCGGCAGAGGCTAATTTTTCCGCCTCGCCTGCGCTCCACCCGTAGACGCCAAGCTCGCAGTGCGGTATGATCCCCGCATGACCGTAAAGGAACTCGACGCGTATTTCCGCAGCATCCTCGACCTTGAAGGCTTCGCCGCGACGGACCCATCGCTCAACGGCCTTCAGGTCGACAACGACGGCAGTCCCATTGGGAAGATCGCCTTCGCCGTCGACGCAAGCCTTGAGGCCGTCGAGCTCGCCGCCGCCCGCGGAGCCGGCCTCCTCTTTGTCCATCACGGCCTCTTCTGGGGCGCTCCGCTTGCCATCGTGGGCGCGCACCGCGCGCGCGTCGAACGCCTCCTCCAGCGCAACATCGCCCTCTACGCCGCTCACCTCCCCCTCGACCAACACCCGGAGCTTGGCAACAACGCCGTTCTTGCAGGCAGGCTTGGGCTTCAAGATCCGCAAGCCTTCGGAACCTACCACGGCCGCAAGATAGGCTGGAAGGGCGCGCTCGCGGAGCCGCTGGACATCAACGAAGCCGCGCGCCGCGTCAGCCATATGAACCGGCCTCCCTTGGCCATCCTCCCCTTCGGCAAAAAGATCAACCGCACCTGCGCGGTGGTCTCGGGCGGAGCCGCGATGGAAGCTCTGCAAGCCATCGATGAGGGCCTTGACCTCTACGTTACCGGCGAGGCCGGCCACACGATCTATCATCACGCGCAAGAATCGGGGCTCAACATCGTCGCCGCCGGCCACTACGCCACCGAAGTCTGGGGCGTCAACGCTTTAAGCGAACGCGCCGCAAACGACGCGGGACTCCAGACGGAGTTCCTCGACCTCCCCACCGGATTGTAGGGAGGGGGGCGCCTCCTCCCGCCGCGGCGCACAAAGCGTTCCGTTCTGCGCGCAGAACAAACCGTTCGGGACGCAGAACAAACCGTTCGGGACGCAGAACAAACCGTTCGGGACGCAGAACAAACCGTTCGGGACGCAGAACAAACTGTTCGGGACGCAGAACAAACTGTTCGGGACGCAGAACAAACTGTTCGGGACGCAGAACAGTACGTTCGGGACGCAGAACAAACTGTTCGGGACGCAGAACGGTTTGTTCGGGACGCAGAACAAAACGTTCGGGACGCAGAACGGTTTGTTCGGGACGCGGAATGTTGTGGTCATGGCTCCGCCTGATCTGCGTTTCGATCGGTCTGGATGGTGTTTCGATCGGTCTGGATGGTGTGTTGGGCCTTCTGGGTCTGAATGTTCGGCGTAAGGGTCTGCTGGCTCGGAGTTAAAAACGGTATGCGCCGGAAAAATGCGCGCAGGAGGCAAGGAAAGCCGTCTCTGTGGGGCTGTCGCGGTTCTTAGGCTGCCCTCCTTATGGGTTGTTTACCAGGAGAGTTCGACGGTGAAGCCTTCTGGAAGGGTGAAGAGGTCGGGCATCATCGCCCAGAAAGCGAACATCTTGTCGTACATCCTTAATGCTGTTTCGTAGGGCGCGCGGGTTTCGGCGCCTGAGCCGTCCAAAAAGCGCACATAGACGGAACGGGGAAAGTTCATCACGAACTCAAATCGCCGTTCGGCGAAGATCTTGGGCAGGGCCCTGCGCACGGCGGGCGAATAGCTTTGCCCTGCGGGCGCGAAGACGATGGTGAGGACGTCTCTTCCGTCTCTGCGTCCCAGTGTTACGGTTTCTCCGCTTGTCTGGAAGAATGCCGCCAGCGCGGTGAGCGTTTGGTATTCCAGGCTTACGAGGTACACGGCGTCGGTTCCTTCTTCTTTTGACGTAAAGCTCTTGAGGGTGAGTCCGGGTATGCGCGCCACTGTCCGCGCGAAATCTTCCCGTCCCACGGGGAAGGTGGGGCGCGCCGCGTTGCCGTCGAGCGCGCCTACTTCCAACAGCGACGCGTCGATGAAGTATTCCAGGTTGATTGTGCCGCCTCCGCCGTCGTTCACGATGATGTGCGACCGCAGGCCGAAGCAGGCGGTTTGCAGCAGGGACAGGGCGGCGATGAATGCGGCGGCGTGTTTTAGGTTCATGGGTTTTTTTCCTTTGGACTATAGTGTATCGTACCTTGTGAGTCGTGTAAACCTATGAGCTGTGGGGAAAATTTGGAGCATTGGCGCGGGCGAGTCCTCTTTTCGCGTGCGGCGTTTCTCGTTCCCGCGTTTTTTTTATTCTGTCTTGCGTCTTTCGGGTCGGCTGGCGGGAGCCTCGCCGCTGAAGATGCCTTTGACGTTGACGCTGCGCGAAACGCGCTGTCTGAAGGGGCCAGCCCCACGCTCTTTTCGATGAATCTCTTGGACAGCGAGGTTGCCCTCATGACGGCGGGCTACTGGAAGGGTACGCTTACCGGGTCGTGGGGGCTTTCTCGCTCCAGCTTGGGCTGGGGTGTGGCGAGCGTCGAGTCTCCGGTCTTGTTTGTGCAGGAGGCTGACTTGACCTTGTCGCTCTGGCTGCGCGAGCGATGGTTCGTCGAGGCGTCTTTCCAGGAGGATTACGACGTCAACGCGTATCGCGCGGGCTTCAAGGGGGGCGCGGGCGACTTTATCCGCTATGCGGGCGTGGGCAACGCGGGGCTCGACTTTCCCCTCTTTCCCTACCTGGACTTGGGCGGGGACGGGGCCTCCTCCTTTGGTTTCTACGGGCGGGCTGGGGAAGGGCCGTGGAGCTTCCACGTCTTGGCGCGTTACGACGACGCGGCTCGTGAGGAGCGCGTCTTCGAGGGTGGCCGCGAACGCACGCATTCATACGCGGCCGCGCAGGGGATGCTGCGGGGGGTTTCCTTCGTGCTGCCGCGCGAGGGTCTTTCGGCCTCCCCTGTGGTCTATGTCGAGGACGCCGCGGGGCCTCTGTTGAGTTCCGGCGCGGGTGGGACGCGGCGCTGGCGTCTGGCGCGGCCCAGTGAGGCGTCGGTGAGCGCGCGCTATGGGCTTGTCGAGTTGTCCCTTCCTTCCGCGGGGCTTGTCGCCGTGGCGTATGCGGGCGACTACGAGGCGGATATGGGGGGCTACCGTCAGGCTGGCTCCTTCTTGGGAGATGTTCAGGACTTCTTTGGGGTGGGTCTGGATCTTGACGCCCTGCCTCAGCCGGGCGGGGGCGCGGGGCGGCCCGCGACGCTCTCCATTGGGGGGACGAACGCGCTTGTCGTGTGGGAACGCGGGGCCTTCTCTCCCTTCGAGAGGCTGTCGCGTTACGAAGCCCCGGTGAGCGGCGCGGCGGGGGCGTCCCTTGTGTCCTCCTCGACGGGCGATCTTGTCCCCGGCTTTGAGCTCTACGAGCTTTCCGAGGCGGGCGTGGCGGGATTGCCGCTCTACGGCGCCGAAGAATCGGGGGTGAGCGTCTATGCGCGCGCCGTTTACAACCTGGTGCGCTCCGGTCAGACCGACGTGCGCTCCGCGGGAAGCCGCTGGCCGCTGGCTCGGGACGCTGCGGGCGAGGTCTGGCTTGCCTCGCTGTACTCGCTGGGCAAGGATGGGGCGGCTGGCGACGTTCGCTTGCGCTTTACGAGTTACGGGGCATTGGCGGGGTACCTTATCGGCATTGACGTCATTCCCGGCTCCATTGAGGTGCTGCGCGGTGGGATAAGCGACGGCGACTGGGTGTTCGACAAGGGTTCGGGCACGGTGCGGCTGGGAAGGCCCGCGTTGACGGGGGAGGCAATAAGGATCCGCTACCTTAGGCGGAGTCTTGACGCGCGCAGCGGGAGCGTGGCGATTGGCCTTGGGGGGGTCTACGAGGGTGAAGGCAGGCTGTCCGCGCGCTTAGGGTTGGGGCTGCGCTGGAACGTCTTGAACGACGGGTTCTCCGAGGCGGGGCGTGGGAATCCCGGTCAGGTGGGCTTCGGCGGCAAGCTGGAATGGAAGGACGGGGATCTTGCGGCGTCGCTCACGCTGGGGGGCGGTTACGAGCAGCCCGATGCGACGGGGCTCTACCGCGTGGCGGGCATGGAGGGGAACGAGTCGACGCTTGGGTTGCCCGACCCTCCTTCGTCCTTTGTCTCGAATGCGCCGTCGGGCGGCGCGGCGGGCCTTCCCGCCCTGCCTCTGTCCCAGCGCGCCGACCTATCCTACCGGAACTACCTGGAGACGAGTGCGCTGGGACAGGCGGTCCTGCGGGAGATTGACGGGGCAACGCCGCTCGTCCCCGCGATGAGCGGGCCCTACCCGGCGCGCGACGGGGCGCAGAGCGCGCGCGTGTTGGTCGCCGAGTTTGCCCTCGACGGAAGCGCCCGGACGTGGTCGGGCTTCCAGGCGCCTCTTCCCGACGGGAACGCGCTCTCGTCGGCGCGCGAGGTGGTCGTCCCGTTCCGCTTTTACGGCGTCTCGAGCTCCGACGCGGCGAACGTTACGCTCGTGCTGCAATTCGGGCCCTTAAGCGCGAAGGACGGCGGCACAGGCGAAAACCAGGGGATGATCGTCGAGCGGAGCTTGAGCGCGTTCTCCGCGGGGCTGAACGCCTTTCATTTTGTGTTGACGGACGGCGAACGGGGAAAGCTCGCAGGGGCGACGCAGCTGCGCCTTCTGGCGATAAGCCGGGCGGGGGGAAAGTTCTTGGGGAGGATACTCCTGGCCCCGCCGATTGTCCAAGGGGCGCTCTTCTCCCCGCTCCTCCTGCTGCGCGGGGGGGAAGCGGCGGAGGAGTCGGGCGAAAGCTCCGTCCGCGCGGCGGAGGTTTACGACGCCGCCCTCGCCATGAGCTTCCCTGAGCTTATGCGGCGTCTGCACGGGGAGGCGGCGGTGCAGCGCGCGCTGGAAGTTTCGTGGCAAAAGGCTTTTTCGCAGGGGGAGGGGGCCGGTGCGGGGGGGCGCGTGGGGGTCCTTCCGCTCTCGGAGTACAAGGCCCTCAGTTTCTTCTTTAAGGGGCCGGCATCCGGCGATTTTTCCGGCGCAACTCTGGACGTTTACGCCGCGCGCGGGAAGTCCTCCCTGGGGCGGAGCGACGAAATTGCACTCCAGGCGCGCGTTCCCCTGGACTCCCTTGACGGCGCGGGGGCGTGGCGGAAGCTTGAGCTGCGCTACGGGGGCGAGGCTCCGGGCGTCTACGCGGCAGGAAGCCGCGTGGCTGACCTGGCGTATCGTCCGGGGGCCCTCAAAAAGAGCGCGGCGCGCGCTGAGAGCGACGACGAGGAAGAGGACTCCGCCTACGTGATGGTCTTTTTGTCTCCGCCGCCGGGGGGGAATCTTCCCTTTGACGATGCCGAGGCAACCGGCGCCTCGTTCTTTATCGACGAGATCGTCTTGGAAGAGGGGGATCCCGCTCTCTATCTGAACGTGGGCGCGAAGCTCTCGTGGAAGCGCACAGGGGTGTTGCTCTCGTTCGCCGGCCTGGCGCTGCTGGAGGATGCGCTCTTCGAGGGGGCGCTGGAGAGCGCAACGCGGGGAAAGATCGACTCAGCGGGGAAGGGCGGCCTCTTCGCAGGCGCCGGAAGGTCGCGCTTTGAGGCTCTCGTTCTGGGGACGCACGTCTCCGGAGCGCTCACCTTCTCCGGCGGACGGGACGAGGGGGGGGAGTTTTCCCGCTGGCAGGCTGAGCACGGCCTCTGGCGGGAAGCGGGGCCGCTGCGCTTGCATGAGGATTTTTTCTTCGACCCCTCCGGCGCGCGCTGGAAGCATAAGGCCGGCTTCAGCGCGTCGGGGGATTACCGCGCCCACTTCGAGGGCGAGGGCTCGTTCGAGAACGAAAAGGAGACGCGCGCCTGGCGGGCGGGGCTGGGGGCCAAGGGTCTGGGGGGGGGGCCCTTCGGGGCGTCCCTGGACGCCGATTGGCGTTGGGTCCAGGCTCCTGCGCTGGGCTCTGCGCGCGCGCTCTCGATGGGGGGGCCCCTGGGAGGGGGCTACGGGGAGGCGTGGCTCTCGAGCTGGAAGAGCTGGGCTCCTGACGCGGGAGAAGGGGCGGCAGGGCGCGTCATGCGCGCGCGCTCCGAGCTCCGCCTGGAAAGCAAGCCGGTCGGGGCGGTCTTTAACGCGGACTTTCACACGGAGTCCTCCCTCCCTGCCTTGCGGAGCGCGTCCGGCACGGTCCTGTCGCTGGACTTTCCGTTCAGCTTTGGCGCCTACGGCGGGGCGTTCCGCTTCGAGCGCCATTACGAGCGCAGCGTGTTAAAGATGCCCGGCGACGCGGCGGGCGACTTTACGCTCTTTGGAGAGGCGTTTGCCCACTCAGGAGCGATGCTGGGGGCCGCTCCCTTCTACGCGCTCTTCGACCCCGCCCTGCCCGAGGCCTTTCGGGAGGGCCTGCGCGCCTCGCCTTCCGCGCAGAGCGCCGAGGGCGCGCGCGCGGGGGACCTCTACCGTTTTACGATGCAGCTTCCTTCGCGCTACGGCGCCAAAGCTCTCATCGTCCCGCGCTCTCTGGAGGCGCGCATCGACCGCAACCTGACGATGCGCTACGACACGATGCAGGACGTGCTGGGACTGGGCGGCGCCTTAAGCTTTGCCGCCGTCGACCTGTTTGGATCTGCGGGTGCCGCGCGCGCGGGGAGCCTCTACCGCAACGACGAATTCCGCCATGCAATCGAGGCGGCGGTCGCCCTCCCCCGCAACGACGAAAACTCGTGGCGCATCTCGATGCGCCACGGCGCGGCTTTCTTTGGCGCAGGCGGCGCTTCGCTGCGCTTCGACGATGTTGTGGGCCTCTTGAACACAGGCTGGACGGCGAACTTTATCCTGGAATGGGCCGTCCCCACGGAAAAGAGCCTGCTGGGCTCGCTCTACGCATGGTTCTTCGGGCGCTTCTTGGAGAGTGCCCGTTCGCCGGCGCTGGCCTCCCTTGCAAAAAGCCCCTACGAGCGCCTCCGCAAAGAAAAGCTCGAGCTGTCGTTCGACTACAGCAACGCCTATCCATACTTGCTTCTTAGCGCGGGCCATGAATCCATCGTCCGCATCGCCGGCCGCCTGGAACTCGGCGTCTTCGCCCGCCTAAGCTATTCCCGGCGCAGCGCCGAAGAAACGCAGAGCTTCATCGCCGCCGTCGGCGCCAGCTTAAACGTCAGCTTCTAAACCGCTCAGGCTGAGCGGGACTTCTTACAGGCCCAAGCCCACGCGGGCGCTTTTACAGAGGGTGATTTTGCGGTCGCGGGTCTTCGCGCGCTCGAACGCTTCCCGCGCGCTCTCCTTGTCGCCGGTCTTAAAGAGGGCCTCGGCCAAAGACTTTAGATAGAAGGCTTCCGTCTTCGCGTCAAAGCCTAAGCGCAGCATGGCGCGCAGACAATCCATCCAGGTCTCGTCGTCGACCGTGCGGCGCAGCTTCAGCCGGACGACTTCCTTGAGGAGCAGCTCGACGTCCAGCGTAAAATGCCTAAAATACGGCTTTTCCTGTTCCTCGCGCAACAGACTCACCAGTATCAAGAAGGCTTCGTGGGCAAAGCCCTGCCGCGCAAGCTCCTCGGCAAGGAGGAAGGCGCAGTCCATCCAGTCTTCGCGGTCAAGGAACTTCCACAGCGGGAAGTCGATGCCGCCCGACTCTTGCCACACCTTGATCGCCGAATCCTCCTCGAAGTGCAAAAGCTCAAAGAAAATGCGTTTCGCCTGATACTCCGGGTCGTCGGAACGCTCCTTCAAGTATGTGCGATAATCCCACGAGTCGTGCTGTTTGGCGTACTGGAAAATCCTGTCGTATTCAAAGCGCCGATCGCGGTTGGAAAGCGTCTCGTAGGCGACAAGCAGACGCCGCATGGCGCCTGCGTCGGCGGTGCGGGCAATGTCGGGGTGCAAACGCTTCGCCTTTTCCCGAAACGCGCGCTTGATTTCGGCGCCCGAAGCATCCTCTCGTATCCCTAAAATCTCGTAATGGTTTTCCACAATAGCATCCGCAGTTCTTGGAAACAGCGTCGCACGTACGCCGGCAAATGTCGAGGGCGCCCCAAGCCCCACTTGAAGGAAAGGCGTTTTTCGGGCATGATCGAGGGCATGGACATACGAAGATTTATCCTGAGCGCCGCGATTCCCCTATGCTGTGCGGCGTGTTTTTCGGGCCCCGTCACGATTCCCGACGGCGCGACGGCGGCGGAAATCGTGCAGATGGGGCAAGCGGCGATGGACCGCACCCGGTATGGCCAGGCGATCAAGTATTACGACGCCATCCGCGAGCGTTTCCCCGAAGACCGCGAGGCCGTCGTCGGCGCCGATTATCAAATCGCCTTCATCCATTATAAGCAGCAAAAATACGGCGCCGCGCGCACCGAGTTCGCCGCCCTGCTTGCAAAATACGACGGCCCCGACGGCGCCGCCCTCCCCCGGAAATACCAAATCCTCTCGAACGCAGTGCTGGCCAAAATCCCCGCGCCTGAGCCTGAGCCCGCGCCCGAAAGCGCGCCCGCTCCCGCCGCCGCCGCCGCCGCGCCCGAAAGCGCCGCCGAAAGCGCGCCCTGACGCCCCCTCGTTTTCCTCGTGGGGATGCGCGCTCCAGACTTTTGGGACAAAAACCTCTCCGTCTTGCGGGAAAATCATCCCGCGCTCGCCCAAAGGCTGGAACAGCTTGAACAAGACGCCGGTGCCCCAGCCGACGACGCCGAAATCATTGCCGCCTCCAGCGGCGATGCGACGCTGCGGGTCGCAGGCGTCCTTGTCCATTCGGCGCGCGACCCCGTTCGCGAGGCGCGCCGGCTTGTCGACGCCGCCCTGGTCGCTTCCCTCGCCTGCGGCGCCGTCGTCATCCTGGGCTTTGGGCTGGGCTACGCCGCAGAAGAGGCGGCACGGCGCGCCGGCGGAGCCGTCGTCATCATCGAAAAACGCGTCGACCTCTTCCGCCTCGCCCTCCGCACGCGCGACTTGAGCGGGCTTTTCAAGCGCAGCCGCCTCTCCTTCGTCTTAGGCTCCGACGCTCTCTCCTTGGGCGACGCCCTCTCCCGCGCCGGCCCCGTCCGCGCCGTCATCCGCAACCGGCCCGCCCTGTCCCTGGACGGCGACTGGGCCGCAGACGCCGAAAAAACTGTTTGCCTGTGGCACAACAAAGACGCCGTGAACGAGGCAACCCTCTGCCGCTTCGGCAAACGCTGGGTGCGCAACCTCCGCGCCAACTCAAGCGCCATCCGCGATATGCCCGGCGTCGGCGCCCTCGCCGGCGCATTCGACTTCCCCATCTTCGTCGTCGCCGCCGGCCCCAGCCTCGACGACATCCGCCCCCACCTGTCCGCCCTCCGCGAACGCTGCCTTGTCGTGGCCGTCGACACCGCCCTCAGCTTCATCCAAAGGGCCGGAGTAAGCGCCGACTTCGCCCTCTCCGTCGACCCCCAGTACTGGAACGCCCGCCACCTCGACCGCGCCGACCTCGAAAAAACCTGCCTCGTCGCCGAATCCTCCGTCTACCCCACCACCCTTAGGTCAGGCGCGCGCGCCACATTCCTCTGTTCCTCCCACTTCCCCCTCGCCCGCTTTTTCGAACAGCGCGTCGGCGCCAAGGGAGCCCTCGGCTCAGGCGGCTCGGTGGCCACAAGCGCCTGGGACTTCGCCCGCAGCCTCTTGCCCACCGCCGCAGGAGCCATCATCACCGCCGGCCTCGACCTGTCCTACCCCGCGCGAAAGACCCATTTCGCCGGAGCCCTCTTCGAAGAACGCGCCCTCTCCGAGCAAAGCAGACTCCGCCCCGCCGAAACCGCCAGCTTCCACGCCCTCCGCGGCGCCGCCCCCTACTACACGCCCGCCGCGGACGGCGGGCGCGTCCTTACCGACAGCCGCCTCGCCCTTTACGCCGGCTGGTTTGAAAACCGCGCCCGCCTCGCCTGCGCCGCAGGCCTCAAGAATCACACCCTCTCCCGCGCAGGCCGCAGCATAGCCTGCTTTGAGCCCATCGACATCGAGCGCGTCCTCTCCCTCCCTCCCCGCCGCGGCGAAATAGACCGCCAGATCGAGCGCACCCTCCAGGACATCATGCATACGTGGAACGAGGACGCCCACACCAAAGCGCGCGCCGAAGCGTTCGACGGCGCGCAACAAAACCTCGCCGCCGGCCTCGAAGAACTCCGCCGCCTGGCCATGCAGGCGCTCATCCTTGCCGAAACAGACCCCCGCTCGGAGCTCCTCGAACAGATAGACCGCGCCATCGCCGCCAACCCCGTCCGCGACGTCGCAGGCTTCCTTGTGCCCCGCCTCGAAACCCTCCAGGCCCGCCTCAAAACCCCCGCGGACAAACCCCTCGAGCGCCACCGCGAACTCTCCATCCTCCTCTATCGCGCGATTTACGAAGCCGCTTGTTTTTAGCAGGAGGGGGGCGCGCCCCCCT
>JAITNO010000001.1 GCA_031290405.1 Spirochaetaceae bacterium | reverse complement strand
TTTGGGAAGAAGGCGATCAAGCGTCCCTACCTTATCACGAAGGCTGATTTCATCGCCTGCCATAAGTTCAGCTACATGGAGACGCTCGATATGCTTGCCAACGTGAAGCAGGGCGGCGTCTTCCTGCTGAACAGTCCGTTCGGCGCGGCGGAGGTCTGGAACAAGATCCCCGTGGAGGCGCAGAAGCAGATCATCGACAAGAAGCTCAAGTTCTACGTGATTAACGCGGCGGAGCTTGCCCGCAAGACGGGCATGGGCAACCGCATCAACACGGTGATGCAGGCGGCCTACTTTAAGATTTCCGGCGTCCTCGACGAGGGCACGGCGGTCAAGTATATGAAGAAGTTCATCGAAAAGTCCTACGGCAAGAAGGGCGCCGACGTGGTGCAGAAAAACTATGCGACGGTGGACGAATCGCTCTCCGCCGTCGAGGAAGTGAAGTATCCGGCGGCCCCGTCGGGCAGCCTCCACAGGAAGAAGCCTTTTGCCACGGCGAAGGATCCGTGGATTCAGGAGGCCCTCGGCGCGATGTCCGTGCAGGAGGGGGACAAGTTGCCTGTTTCCAAGCTCCCCGCCGACGGCGAATTCCCGACGGCGACCTCTCAGTATGAGAAGCGCGCCGTTGCCGAGCGGGTGCCGGAGTGGCTGCCGGCAAACTGCATCCAGTGCGGGCAGTGCGCCTTCGTCTGTTCCCACGCCTGCATACGAATGAAGCAGGTAACGGACGATGTGGCGGCGAAGGCTCCCGCCGGCTTCAAGAGCGCCGACTTCAAACCCAAGGGGCCGGCGGGCAAGAAGTTCGCCCTTTCCATCTCGGCGGAAGACTGCATGGAGTGCGGCGTCTGCATCGAGACCTGCCCCGCGAAGGAGAAGGCCCTCAAATGGAAGAACTATTCCGACGACCAGCGCTACCACGACGAGCAGGCTGAGGCGTGGAATTTTTTCCTCGCCCTCCCTGAGACTCCGGCTGAAGATTATAAGCTTGACAGCGTGAAGGGGCTTGCCTACAAGCGCCCGCTCTTCGAGTTCTCCGGCGCCTGCGGCGGCTGCGGCGAGACGCCTTACGTCAAGATTTTAAGCCAGCTGTTCGGCGACCGCGCGATCATCGCCAACGCCACCGGCTGTTCTTCGATCTACGGCGGCAACCTCCCGACGACGCCCTACGCAAAACGCTCCGACGGACGGGGGCCGGCATGGTCAAACTCCCTCTTCGAGGACGCCGCGGAATTCGGCCTCGGCATGAGGCTCTCCTCCGACAAGCTCGCCGAACAGGCGCTCGAGGTGGCAAAACAGGCAAAGGCTGAAGGGTTGGCGGCGGCCCTGGTCGACAAGATACTCTCCGAGCCTCAGACTGACGATGCGGGCGTCGAAGCGCAGCGCACAAACGTCGCCGCCCTCAAGGCCGCCCTCACGACTGACGGCAGGCCCCTGGCCAAGCAGCTTTTCTCCCTGGCCGACCACTTCATCAAGCGCTCCGTCTGGGTGCTCGGCGGCGACGGCTGGGCCTACGACATCGGCTACGGCGGCCTCGACCACGTGCTCGCTTCGGGGCTTAACGTGAACATCCTCGTGATGGACACCGAGGTCTACTCGAACACCGGCGGCCAGATGAGCAAGGCGACCCCCGTCGGGGCAATCGCGAAGTTTGCCGCCGCCGGCAAGGAGCGCACGAAGAAGGACCTCGGCGCGATGGCGATGAGCTACGGCTACGTCTACGTCGCCATGGTAAACATGGGCGCCGACAAGGCCCAGGCGATCAAGGCCTTCCGCGAGGCGGAAAGTTACGACGGCGCCTCGATCATCATCGCCTACTCGCACTGCATCAACCACGGCATCGACATGACGCACGGGCTCGACCAGCAGAAGGCGGCCGTTACCAGCGGCCTCTGGCCCCTCTACCGCTACGACCCGCGCCTCAAGCTTGAAGGAAAGAACCCCTTCCAGCTCGACTCGAAGGAGCCGTCCACCGCGCTGGAGGATTTCATGTACAAGGAAGTCCGCTTCAAGAGCCTGAAGGCCGCCTCCCCCGACCGCGCCGACGCCCTGCTTGCCAAAGCGAAGGCCCACGCCGAGCGCAAGTGGAAAGAGTACAAGTATCTCTCGGAGCGGCCGTTCTAGATGAAGACCCACATACTGGCCGTGCTGGTGGAGAACAGGGCGGGAACGCTGAGCCGCGTTTCCGGCCTGTTCAGCCGGCGCGGCTTCAACATCGACAGCCTTACCGTCGGCGAAACCGAAAACCCCGCCGTTTCCCGCATGACCATCGTCGTCTCGGGCGACGACGCCGTCCTCGAGCAGATCGTCAAGCAGCTCGGCAAGCTCGTCGACGTCATCGCCATCGAAGAACTCGACGGCGGCAAAACCATACGCCGCGAAATCATGCTGATAAAAGTCAAAGCCGACGAAAAAAACCGCCCCGCCGTCGTCGAAATCGCCGCAATCTTCCGCTCCCGCGTCATCGACATATCCCCCTCCACCATCACCATCGAGGCAACCGGCGGCTTTGAAAAGATGGACGGCCTCCTCGAACTGCTCCGTCCCCACGGCATCCTCGAAATGGCGCGGACGGGCGCCGTCGCCCTCGAACGGGGGAAAAAAGCCCTCTCCGTGTAGATGAAGGCGGCACAAAAAGGCAGGCACAGGCGGCGCGGCAAGGCAGACGCGCCCGCGCTGTTCTTCCTCCTCCTGGCTCTGTCTCCCGCCGCCGCAGCACGAGCCGAAACAACCATCGAGCACGTCGCCGGCAGAGGACTCTCCATCCACACCAACCCCGCCGAAGCCAAAGCATACGTCGACGGCATCGAGCGCGGGAGGACGCCCCTCCTCCTCTCCGACCTCGCCCCCGGCACGCACACCATCCTCCTCACCAAAGACCATTACGAAAACTTCGAGCGCCGCCTCAGCTTCCCCAGCACAGGCCGGCTCAACATAATCCTCGACCTCACCCCCGTGCGGAGCCTCGTCCACATCAGCCTCATCGACGGCCAGACCGGACAGCCCATCCCCACCAACACCCCCACCCTCGAACTCTCCGTCGACAACAAAGCGCAGCCCACCGCCCCCCTCACCCTGAACCTCCCCGAAGGCAGACGGACCATACAGGCGCGGCTCTTCGGCTACGAAGAAGCCAAAGAGACCGTCAACGTCGAACAAGGACGAGAGAGCTCCCTCCAGCTCACCCTGCACCCCGCGCCGCTCCGCCTCGAATACGTCAAGGCGAACAGGACAAGCTTCAACCCCCACAACCCCGGCGACTTAGGCGCCCTCATCGTCAGCTTCTCCGTAAGCGCCCCCGGCTACGGCGCCCTCAGCGTCAGAGACCCCGACGGAACAACCATCTTTGAAGAAACCATCGGCGACGGCGCAGGCTCCGGCGCCCAGCCCACCCCCTTCAAAACAAGGAACCAACAAGCCCACTGGAGAGGCGAAACCACCGACGGCCGCACCGCCCCCGACGGCCCCTACCGCATCCACCTCGAGCTTAGCGCCGAGCCCCCGACAACCGAAGCCCCGCAAGACGCCCCCCCGCCCCAGGCAGAACTCACCATCAACATCGACAGCCGCGCCCTCATACAACCCCACAACCTCCAGCGCGGCAAAGCAGGCCTCGTCAACGCCGAGCGCCCGCAGACCCTCCCGCAAGGCTCCCTCCAAGTCGAAGGCGCCATACACGCCGGCACATTTTCCACCGACACCCTCCCCTTCACCATCGGCGCGCGGTACACCCCCATCGCCACCATCGAAATCACCGCCGCCGCAACCATCGCCCCCCAGTACACCAGCCCCACGCCGCAGACAAACATCGGCGCAGCCCTCACCATAAAGAAAGAACTCCGCCGCAGCCTCGGCATCCGCCCCGCCGTCGCCGCAGGCGCCACCTACGCCTGGATAAACGGACAAAGCGACACTCCAACCCAGATGAGCGCAGGCGTCAGCCTCAACAGCGCATTCTCGTGGAGCCTCCCCGCCAACATCACCCTCATAGCCTCACCCGCCATCCTCTGGACCGGCAAAGACGGCCACCCCGCCGAAGCCGCACCCCAGCTCGACCTCGGCGCCGGCGCCCACTGGCAGCGCAGCTACCTCGCCGCCGGCCTCTCGCTGCGCACCATCTACGGCTTCGCCGGCTTCCGCCCGGGCCCCACGCCCCTGGCCCTCAGCGCCGAACTCCGCCTTAACCCCCCACCATCCACCATCGTCTTCGGCGCCGTCGCAACCTGCATCCTCACAAGCCCCACCCCCCACATCTCCGCCGGCCTCACCATCGGCTTCATCCACTAAGCGCCCGGGGCGCGTGGGGAGGGCCCTCCTCCCCCCTCATGGCCTCTTTACAAAAACAAAGCCGAAAGCTGGGGAGGGCGGACTGCGGACAAAAAGCGCAGTGCACAGGGCGCAGCGCCGTAGGCCGCAAAAAGCGCTCTCGGCGCCCGAAAGCTGGGGAGGGCGGACCGCGGACGCAAGGCGTAGCGCTGGGGGCTTAGCGCCGTAGGCCACTACAAAAAAAGGCGCTACACTCACCCCATGCAAGACGTGCGCATGGCCCTGGAGGCCTATTTCGGATTCAGCACATTCAGGCAAGGACAGGAAGAAGTCATCGAAGCCCTCATCGCCGGACGGGATTGCCTCGCCGTCATGCCCACCGGAGCCGGCAAATCCCTCTGCTATCAGATACCCGCGCTCCTCTTCCCCGGCCTCACCATCGTCATATCGCCCCTCATCTCCCTGATGAAGGATCAGGTAAGCGCCCTCTCCGACGCGGGCATCCCCGCCGCCTGCCTCAACAGCTCCCTCTCCCCCGCCGAAAACGCCGACACCCTGAACGCGGCGGCCCGCGGCGAACTCCGCATCCTCTACGCCGCGCCGGAACGCCTCCAGCGGGAGGACATGACAAACCTCTCCCGACGCGCCGCGGTGAACATGGTCGTCGTCGACGAAGCGCACTGCGTCTCCCAGTGGGGACACGACTTTCGCCAAAGCTACCTGCTCATCCCCGGCTTCGTCGCAAGCCTCCCCACGCGCCCCGTCGTAAGCGCCTTTACCGCCACCGCCACCGGCAAAGTGCGGGAGGACATCGCCTCGATACTCTGCCTCCTCGACCCCTTTGCCATCGTGACAGGCTTTAACAGAGAAAACCTTTACTTTGAAGTGCGCCGCCCCCGTGGACAGGCCGCCAAGACGCACGCCCTGCTGGAGGCGCTCGAAGAGCGGCGCGGCAAAAGCGGCATCGTCTACTGCTCCACGCGGAAGGCCGTCGAGGAGATCTGCGACAGCCTCAACCGCACAGGATTCTCGGCCACCCGCTACCACGCCGGCCTGGACGACGAAGAACGCCGGCGGAACCAGGACGACTTCATCTACGACAGAAAGACGATCATGGTGGCGACCAACGCCTTCGGCATGGGCATAGACAAGTCCAACGTAAGCTTCGTCGTCCACTATCAGATGCCCAAAAACATCGAAAGCTACTACCAGGAAGCCGGACGCGCCGGAAGAGACGGCAGCCCCGCGGATTGCATCCTGCTCTACAGCCCCCAGGACGTGGAAACCGCCAAATACCTCATCGGCAACCCCGGCGCGGAAGGCGACGAAGACCTCAAAGCCCACAAGCTCGAACTCCTCAAATACATGACCTTCTACGCCACCGGCGCCGATTGCCTGCGCGAAAGCATCCTCCGCTACTTCGGCGAAGAGGCCCCGCGCTTTTGCGGCAACTGTTCCAACTGCACCAACGGCTTTGACCACAAGGACATCACCCTGGAAGCGCGCAAAATCATCTCCTGCGTCTACCGCATGAGGGAACGGGGCCGCTCCTTCGGCAAAGCCATGATAGTCGACGTCCTGCGCGGCAGCCGGAGCCAAAAAGTCATCGCCGCCGGACTGGAGACGCTCAGCACCCACAACATCATGAACGACACCGGCGCACACCAACTGAGGCACATGATCGACCACCTGATAGACCGCGGCTGCCTAGCCATAAGCGGCGACGAGTACCCCGTCGTCGCGCTGGGGCCGCGCTACCGGGAGGCGCTTGCCGAAGGCGCCGCCGTCACCATGATGCTGCCCAAAGAGGCCGCCCCCAAGCCCGCCCTGTCCGGCTTCGGCGCCGGCGTAAGCTCAAGCGTCGTCCCCTTCGACGACGCCCTCTTCCAGAGACTGCGGGATATGCGCGCCCGCCTCGCCCGTCAGGCGTCCGTCCCCGCCTACATCGTCTTTACCGACGCCACCCTGCGGGACATGGCAGGCAAACAGCCCACAAGCCCAGAAACCTTCCTGCGCGTCTCCGGCGTAGGCCGCGCAAAAGCCGAAAAATACGGCCCCCTCTTCATCAAAGCAATCGAAGAGTGGAAGAAAGAAGGGTGAGGAGGGGGGCGCGCCCCCCTGAGCGCGCACTTCGTTGCGCG
>JAITNO010000084.1 GCA_031290405.1 Spirochaetaceae bacterium | reverse complement strand
ACGCGCCGGGAGCAGGCGTCTCCTTCGTCGGGTCGTCGCAGCCCGCCATCATCAACCCAAGCGCCAGCGCCGCCGCCAGCATCCCTGCAAATAAACTTTTCTGTTTCATAACAATTCCGTTACGTTTAACGTCCGCCGACCTCGTATGCGCGCCCCTGCGGGCAGCCCCCGCCCGGCCTACGGCAACGCCGCAGTAGCCCGGCTTGGGGGCTTTTGGCGGAAGAATGTCCGCCGGCATCCGACGCCTTGACCCCTGTTACGGGATGATCACGCTTTTGATTTCGCTCCACGGGCCTTTGCCCGCGTCTTTGCCGCCGCTCACGGAGCGGTTTTCCCAGCGCATCGCGATGTAGAGGCGCATCCCCGCGTCCGTTCCGTCGAAGGCCATGTGCCAGGGGCTCGCCGTGTCGGCGTAGCTTTCCCAGCCGGCCTCTTTGACGCTCACCGGCGCCGGTTCGTCCACGCGCCGCTTCCAGATGCGGACTTCCGCCGCGTGGTGGACGCCCTTGTCGCGCGACGAGGCCCCCTGACGCTGGAAATCAGCGAACACCTCGTGGTTCGAAATGTGCGTCCGCAGCGTGAACGCGATGTCCTCTTCGTCCTTCGAGTGCCCGACGCCGCCTTCGCCGTGGGGAATCAGCCCCAGGCGGCGCAGCGCCGTCACGGGGAACCCGTCCACGCAGAAGTGGGTGTGCAGAGAACGCATCAGCTTTCGGAGCTTCTCGAACTCCTCCTCGCATTCGGCGCGCACAATCGACGTCGCCGTTTCGAGGTCCTTCACCTTCGCCAGCAGCGCGGCGCAGATGTCGCACTGAGCGCCCAAATCCCCAACCTTGTCCACCGGCACCCCCCAAGCCGCCGCATTCGTCTGCGGCGTATTGCCCGGCCCCGGCATCGGGTTGTCTTCTGCTAAAATAGCGAACCAATTGATCGCCATATCTAGGGCGAGCGCATTAAAAATTTTTATTCCTTATAAGATAAAGAATTAGCTCTTTACATAAATTTTTAATATCGAAGCATAAATCCTTATAATACAAGGAGATACGATTTTTAATGCGCTCGCCCTGGCCTAAGCGGGCGGCGCTCTTGACAAAAAATCGACAAGATGATAGCCTTCGCGCATAGGATGAGCTTGCCGCGAATCCTTATCGGCGCCGTACCCAAGCGGTAAGGGAGAGGTCTGCAAAACCTTTATGCACCAGTTCGATTCTGTTCGGCGCCTAAAGAGCTCGTCTAATGAAAATACCCCGCCGCAAGCAGCGGGGTATTTTTTTGTATGTGAATGAAGATGCCCACTGCGCATAACGAGTGGCCTATAACATCAAAACCATTGCATAACAATCTCTGGATGCGGCCGTTTGAGCTTGGTGCAGGCAAATCCGGTGCAATGGCCCCTCGCTCGTCGGCGTTTAGTAGCTGAACCCGCTGCCGCCGATGAACTCACGGAGGACGCTCAGGGGGGGGACGCACTGGGGCATCACGGGATAGAAATTCTTTAAGAATGAGAGGAGGCGGGAGGCTTCCCGGAATCCGGGCGTTTCTGGGCTGACGGAGCGGAGCAGGGGCTCGGCATAGAGCTTGAGCACGGCGATTTCATAGTCAAGGGCGGAATTGAATACGGCGTCGGCGGCGTTTTGGAATTTGAAGATGTGGTTTTCTGCGCCGCGTTGGACTTGGGGCCACATTTTGAGGGTGCGCTCGGCGCTCATCCCGCGAAACTGATAATCGCGCACCATGCGGCGCAACAGCCGGTTGTCGCTTGTCGGGACGCGGTTGTGGTCGTCGAGGTTAAGCTGGGTGAGCGCGGAAACGTACACCTTAAACTTGTTCGACGCCTGTACCTGAGGGGTAAGGGCGTCGTTGAGCCCGTGAATGCCTTCGAGGACTAACACGGTCCGCCGTCCGAGTTTGATTTCTTTGCCTGCTTTGCGCTCGCCCGTCTTAAAATCGAAGATGGGGAGGGTAACTTCCCTGCCGTCAAAGAGGGTGAGTATCTGTTCGTTCAGGTAGGGTATGTCGAGGGCTTCGAGGCATTCAAAGTCTTTGTCGCCGTGTTCGTCGAGAGGCGTCTTGCTGGGGTGCAGGTAGTAGTCGTCAAGGCTTACGGCGATGGGCTCGATGCCGAGGGTTTTGAGCTGAAGCGACAGCCGCTTTGCCGTTGTGGTTTTGCCTGAGCTGGAGGGGCCGGCGATAAGGACGAGCTTGATTTCGTCCCGCCGTTGGTAGATTTTATCGGCGATGGCGCCGAGCTTTTTATCGGCAAAACATTCGCTCATGCGGATGAACTCTTCGACTCCGCGTTTGGCGGCAAGCTGGTTCAGGTCGCCTGAGTTGTTGACGCCGACGATGCGTCCCCACTTTTTGTATTCGCTGTATACGGAGAATATTTGGGGGCTGTCGACGAAGGGGTCGAGGGTTTCGCCGTCGGCCTGCGGAGGAAACTGCAAGAGCATTCCGTCCTCATACAGGAAGAGGTCGAAGGCTTTGATGGCGCCGGTTCGCGGCAAAAGCGGAGCCGTCCACAGATCGATAAAGTCGCCGCAGACGGCGACGGGGACTTCCGATTCGGCATTCTGGTTAAGGAGCAGCACGGTTCCACTCTGCCGGTTCTCTTCAAAGTGGGCGACGGCTTCCTTGAATGAAAGAGTGCGGCGTTCAATAGCGAGGTCTCTCTTTATCAAATCGGCGATGGCGTCCTTTAAGCGTTGAACGTCCTTTTCGCCCAGGGCTATCCCGCTGCGGTATGAAAAATAATAGCAGTCGCCGAGCGAATGCCCGATGCGGAGGACTCTATCGGGAAAAACCTTTTTGGAGGCGGCGCAGAAGAGGAACGAAAGCGTGTGACGGTAGAGGGCTTTGGCGCTGTCGCGCGTAGGTTCGCTCATGATTCCCGCCTAGCCGGCGCTTAACTGCGCGGGAGCGGCGGGAGCGGCGGGCTGTTTCTTCTTTAGCGCGTTCTTAATCCGCTTTTCCCAGAAGAGAGTAAAGCCTGACGCGATGAATATAGTCGAATAGACGCCGAATGCCATGCCGATAAGCAGGGCCAAGGCGAAATCCTTCATCGAGCCCGTGGTGAAGATGAACAGCGACAACACGGCAAGCATCGTGGTGAGCGTCGTGATGACGGTCCTGCTGAGCGTTTCGCTGATGGCGCGGTTAAGCACGGCTTCGTAGTCGTCGTCCTGATAGAGGCGGCGCGTCTCGCGGATGCGGTCGAACACGACGATGGTGTCGTTTATCGAATAGCCGAGTATCGTAAGGATCGCCGCAATCGTCGTCGTGTTGAACTCCATGCGCGACCAAGCGATGAACGCCACCATAATCAGCGCGTCGTGCGCCGTGGCGATAACCGCGGCGACGGCAAACTGGGACTTAAAGCGGAACACGCAGTAGGCGAAAATCAGCGCGAGGGTAAGGGCCATCAGGAGCCCCGCCTGACCCTGCAATTGTTTTGAGAACTGGGAGCCGACGTACTGAGAGCTTATCACGGCGACGCCGCCTGCGCCGAATTGTTCCTGCAACGCGGCGATGACCTTTTCGGCGGGAACTTCGCCAGTCTTGTCGTTGTCCTCCATGCGAATCATAAAGCGCCGTTCGTCCGGCCGCCCCAGCGCCTGCACGGCAACCGTCCCAAGCGCGCTCAAAGCGCTCCGCACATCGGCAATGTCGACCGGTTCGCTGTCGGGCTTTAAGTAGTGCAAGAGGTAGGGCGCGCCGCCCAGCTGCGGATTCCCCTGGGCGCTCTGCAAGAGCCACGCCGTTTGAGCGTCCGCCTCGGCGTCAAGCTCGACGGAAAGCCCGGGAACGCCTTCTTCCATTGCCTGGGCCAAGGCGCCCAGGGTGGCAAAGTCGGCAAAAGCGAAAGAATGCGTGTTGTTTTCGCCGCCCGCCCCCGTTACAACAAGGCTGACGCCCGTTCCGCCGTAGACAATCTGCGCATTCCCCGCGCCGGAAAAGGTGAGCGAAAGCGCCTTAGGCGCAAACTGGATCTCCTGCATCAAACCGGCTTTGAAATCAACGCCCAGGTTAAAGCCGCCTTTGACGACATAGCCGGCAATCCCCGCAACAATTATCGCCGACGACAGAATCGCGGCAAGACGAAACCCCCGAGAAAAACGAATAATCCCCTTCATTTACTTAATCCTCCAGCCAACCGAAAGCTTCCGGCTGTGCAGCACATCAGTGCCAAAATCGAATATCAGGCGCGAGACGAAGAGCGCGGTAAAGACCGAACTGAACACGCCAATCGCCAAACTTACCGCGAAGCCTTGAATCGGGCCGGAGCCCAACTGCGAAAGGAAAAGGGCGGCGATGAACGTCGTAATGTTCGAGTCCATAATCGCCCAGAACGCCTTGTTAAAGCCCGCCTCGACCGCCGCCTTTCGCGACTTGCCCAGCAGCAACTCCTCCTTCATGCGTTCAAAGATGATGACGTTGGCGTCGACCGCCATGCCTATCGTCAGGATGAAGCCGGCGATGCTCGGCAAAGTCAGCGTAAAGTTGAACGCCGAAAGAATGCTGAACATGATGTAGATGTTCAGAAGCTGGGCGACGATCGCGTTAATCCCCGCCGTCTTGTAGTAGCAGAGCATAAACAAGAGCACGACGCCCAGGCCGCCGAGCAAAGCGAAAAGCCCCTGCCTAATGTAGTCGGCCCCCATCGACGCGCCAATAGTCTGCTGGTTGACGACCCTCAAGTCGACGGGAAGCGCCGCCGTTCGCAGCGTCGTCGCCAGATTGTTCGCCTGGTCCGCGTCGAAACCGGTAATGCTCACATTGCCGCGAATCCCCGTGTTGATGCGGGGCATCGACTGAATCCTATCGTCAAGGACAATGGCCAGCGGCTTCCCCACGTTCGCCGAAGTCAGCGTCCAGAAGAGGTCGCCGCCTTCCGAATCAAGCTGGACGACAACCTCAGGCTGGTTGTTTATCTTATCGCGGGACACATTGGCGTTTTGGATGTGGTTGCCGTCGAGCCCGACTTCCTTTTTTACCACAGAGTAGCCTTGAAAAACGTCAATGCCGTAGTGGTCTTTGCCGTAGATCCCCAAAACCAGATCGTCATCGGGAACAACCGACGAATCGGCAAGAGAGCCGTCGGCGTTGAACGCCGAAGACGACCGGGAAGCGTAGTATTGATTAAACGCCTCAGCCGCCTCAACGTCGACAATATGGAAGGTCAGACTCCCCTTGCCCATGATGATCGAGTTAATCCTTTCGGGGTCGGCAGAGCCCGGAATCTCGACGTATATCTGGTCGGCGCCCTGCCGGCGAATCACCGGCTCCGTCAAACCAAACTGGTCGATCTTTTCGTTAAGGGTGGCAAGCGCCTGTTCCATCGCCAGATCGTGTTCCGCCCCGCTTAGAGGGTGCCCCACGCGCCCAGCATAGCTCTCCAAATCCGCTTCCAGCACAATGGAAAGCCCGCCGGAAAGATCCAAGCCCAACTGCACCGCGTTCTTCTGAAGGTCTTTTAGCGCAAAAATCCGCTCACGCGCCGCCGTCTCGATCAAATCCTCGACAACCGCGTAACTTTCAAAACTAAAGAGGACGGCTTTTGCGTCCCACCCCTCAGGCGGCGCCATATTCCGCGCCGCGCGCGCAGCCTTCGCTTCGGGAAGCAGATGCGCAAAACCCTCAGGCAGCGCCTCGCCGGCCACCGCCGCCCCCAGCAACCTTTGATAATCCCCCGCGGCAATCCCCGCAGCATCCGTTCGGATCTGTTCCCGCGATTCAAGAGCAAGCTGCTTGTCTTCGGGCTTCGTCCAAAAGTACCATTCTAGCGTAGGAAAGAGAAAAACAAAACACAACCCGACCGTTATCAACACGATAATCAACCGCGCAAGCTTGCTCATATAATACCCCCGTCGTCCGTGTCAAACGCCATCACTGTTTAATTTCTTTAACGTCATAGTCCGACTTGTCGTCCCTGTCGTCGGACGAAGCGTCTTCTTTGGCGACGCTGGTAACCGAGCCAATCGCGCTGCGCGAAAATTCGATCTTCACGTTGTCGTCGACCCTCAGCACAACCGTGCTTTCCCTCACCGTGCTGATGGACCCGTGGATGCCGCCGATGGTAACAACCTTGTCGCCCTTTTTAAGGGCTTCGAGCATCTTTTTCGTGTCCTTTTGTTTCTTATTCTGCGGGCGGATAATCAAAAAGTAGAACACCGCGATGATAAGAATGAAGGGAAGAAACGACATAACCCCCCCCGAAAACAGCCCGCCGGATTCTGGCGACGGCGTGGAAGACCCGCCGCCAGACCCTTGTCCCATGAGAAGTGGTAATACGAATGAAAACATAGATAAATTCCTTTAAGATAAGATTCGGAGACTACGCCCCCGTGTTCCAAAAGAGACTAGCACAAGACAGACATATCATCAAGAGGGGCGCCAGCGCCACAGGGCGCCACAGGCGCTTCTTGCGCCCTACGGGGCTATGCCCCCAGCAATAGGCTTTACGTCCGAGGGCTGCCCTCCCCAGCTTTCGGCTTTGTTTTAGTAAAGAAGAAGAGAAGCGGGGAGGAGGGGGGCGCGCCCCCCGGGGGGCCAGCCCGCTACGCGGTGTTGCGCGACCCCCCAAGCGGGGGGGGGGGGGGGGGGGGGGGGGGGGGGGGGGGGCGGCGGGCGCCGGCCCGCCGGGGGCGGGGCCGCGCCGGGCCGGGGGGGGCGGAGGGGCCCGGCGGCGCGACCGACGGAGGGAGGCGGG
>JAITNO010000078.1 GCA_031290405.1 Spirochaetaceae bacterium | reverse complement strand
CATTAAAAATCGTATTTCCTTGTAATATAAGGATTTATGCTTCGATATTAAAAATTTATGTAAAGAGCTAATTCCTTATCTTATAAGGAATAAAAATTTTTAATGCGCTCGCCCTGGGCCCAGCTTGGAGTACACTTGACACTTTTTGAAAAACCATTTACAGTGCGCTCGTCAAGGGGGCGTAGCGAAGCTGGTTATCGCGCTGGCCTGTCACGCCGGAGATCGCGGGTTCGAGTCCCGTCGCTCCCGAGAGTGTTTTGGAAACTCGCATCGCAAGGTAACGTTTGAGGCAAGGTTATCGCCGATAACCTTGTTTTTTTACGGGCAGTAGCGCAGTTGGTAGCGCGCTTGGTTCGGGACCAAGAGGTCGCCGGTTCAATTCCGGCTTGCCCGATGATGGTAACTCTTTATGGAGTTTGGCACGCCCGATTCCAGGACGCCGAAGCCCGAATGTGTTCGCGGAGCCGTTCAAGGGCATTCGCATCGAAGGAAAGCGAGAGCGCAGACGCGACGCCGAAGATGTTGCCCGCTCTATGCTTTCCACCGTCCTTTCCACCCGACAAACCCTTTAACGCGCCTTCGACGGCCTTGACGCAATTCCCGCAGGTTATGCCTGCAATGGTTAATTTTGTTTTCATAGCGTGCGTCGGCAATTCTTGCGTAAAATTGCAAAGGAGTCCATAATGAGTGCCTATGGGCGACTTCATCCACACCAGTGCAAGCCTCTTTTTCGGCGCCTTTTCAGTCGTCTTCGCCATAGTCCTCTGGTCGGGGATGCAGGAAACCGCCTGGCTTTTCGTCATTCTGGGCGTAGTCTCGCGCTACGCTGAAACAATCCACACGATCTTCAAGCGTTTCGGCGTGATGGAAGACATCGCCTTTATAGACGCCGTGCCTGTCGTCGACATACTCTTCGCCACCCTCCCCTCGGCCTTTTTCATCTGCGCCTTCCTCATCATGATACTGAAGAAGACGCGGCTCTAGGGACGCGCTGAAAAACTCGGGGCAGGGAGGCCTTCCCCGCCCTAGAAAAACCCGGCCGCTTCATGTATGCTCGAACAAGCATGAAAACATCAGTAGCCGGTTTGGCAATCGAAAACGGAAAGGTTTTTATCGCACGGCGCCTCGCCGGCGGCGACATGGGCGGAAAGTGGGAATTCCCCGGCGGCAAAGTCGAGGAAAACGAAAGCTGCGAAGAAGCCATCGTCAGAGAGTTCCTTGAAGAGTTTGGCGTGCGCGTCCGGTGCGGCGCCCTGTTGGCGGAATCGCACTTTGAGCATCACGACGTTGTGCGGACGTTGAAAGCGTATCGGGTATGCTTTTCGCCGCGCGACGCCGTTTTACGCGAACACAGCGAATGGCGCTGGGCAAGCGCGGAGGAGATCGGCGCCTTGGACTTCACGCCGTCGGATTTGGCCCTTCTGCCCCTCCTTGACACGTGCTCGACAGGCCCATAGGGTGAAACAATGGCCAGAACACTGCTTTTAATCCTAATCGCCGCCACTCTGACGACCTGCGGACAGGGGAACCCTGAGAAAGCGATCATTCCGCCGGCGACGCCGCCCCTTTCAAGGCATATCATCGGTTATGGCGTCGTCAGCATAAATTACACGCACGTCTTTGACAAACGCGGCAACGACGGCGCGGCCCTCGGCATACTCCGCAAAGGAGCCATCGTCGAAGTCCTTGAACGCCGTCCCCTCATCGTCGACGGCAAAGCCGAAAAATGGGTCCTTGCGACGAACGGCGCCTATGCCGGCTGGCTCAACGAAAACAGAATCCGCATCTACGACACCCGACCCCGTGCCCAGACCGCCGCCGGTGCCCTGTCGCAGTGAACAACTGCGGGGGTTTCAACCCTCGCGTTCCGATAACGCGGCAGGAGCCTCCCCGCCGCCTGACCCCATCATCAGCGCATCCCTCATGCGCTCCGCCTGCTCGAGCGGCGCCTCAAGCCCCTTAGACTCATCAATAAGCGACGAAGCCTCGTAAAGATCCGCCGCCTTTTCAAAAATCGGCGCGCGGTTTCTCATCTCACCCACGTTTCCCGAAAACATCCCCGTCGCCGCCGCAATGTCGCCGCGTTTCCCCTCAATAAACTCAAGAAAAAGAACCGCCTCCTCCCTATGTTCACTCCCTTTCGCCATCGCAACATCCAGAACGCTCATATTGAAAACCGCCCTGCCCTTGTAACCGGCAGGAGCGGGAATCGTCGTAATCCCGTAACGCAGCGAGGGATTCGCCTCGTCGATCTTTTTAATCTTGGAAACGGGACAAATCATCATGGCGCACCTCCCGACGATAAAATCATCGACAAGCGCATCCTCGCTGCGGTCAAGGGACCCATCGGCAACCAGTTTTTCGTCAATAAGAACCCGCAGAAACGCAAACGCATCCTTCGCCGCGCGAGAATCCCAGTCAATCCGCAGCGGCTCATCCAGACCCAAACCGTCGATGCCCGCCTGATAAAACCAGGGAAGGACGGAATGAAACACATTCCTGGAAAAAGAAAACGGAACGGGGCTGCCTGCGCCCCCCTCCCCCTTGATTTTCCGGCACACCGCAAGAAAATCATCGCGCGTCTTGGGCGGACGATCGAAGCCGAGCTCCTGCAAAATCGAAATGTTATAGAAAAGGGGATTGATGCCGCCGACAAGAAGCCTTTCATCCTCAAACATATCCACCCCATCCGGGGAAAGCGGGTCGAAAATGATAACATCGGCGCCCTTCTTGGAAGAATCATCGGCGTTTTCCATTATTGACACCCGTATCCCCTTATTTTCAGCCTCAAACTCCCGAATCAAAGTGCCAAAATCAGCCTCCCTTATTATCCCCTCAGGAGGAATGGCGATGACAATATCGGTCCTGCCAAACTTGATTTCAGATTGCGGCGCAAGCAAGACGGCAATGACAAGCGCGGCAAGCGCGGCAACGACGAGCATCTTATCGCCGGAAAGCTTTTGTATATAAGAAAATCGCATACCCCCATTTTCGGCAAACGCCTTGTTTTCATAAAGAGGAGAGGGGGGAGCCGTCCGCAGGCTCTTCTTGTCTTGACTATTTCATGGTTTGACCGCACGATGGGCTTTGCTTGAGAGGAGTTGAATATGATTAAGGTTGCGACTATTGCGGGTTCGGATGCGTCGGGCGGCGCGGGGCTGGAGGCGGACTTGAAGACGTTCGAGGAGTTTGGTCTGTATGGGATGGCGGCGGTTACGCTGATTGCGACGATGGACCCGAACAATGGCTGGGCGCACGGGGTGTTCCCGATTGGGGAGGCGGCGCTGCGCGCTCAGCTGGAGACGGTGTTCAGGGGTGTGGGGCCTGCGGCGGTGAAGTCGGGTATGCTGGGGTCGGGATATGCGGTGGATTTGTGCGCTGAATTTATTGCCGGATGCGGGGTGCGGGGCTATGTGCTTGATCCTGTCATGGTGTGCAAGGGGGCAGGCGAGGCGCTGAATCCTGAGTTGAACGCGGCTATTGGGGAGAAGCTGCTTCCTCTTGCGCGGGTCGTTACGCCGAATTTGTTTGAGGCTGAGCAGCTTTCGGGCGTTAAAAACATTGTCGACGTTGAGGGGATGAAGGCGGCGGCGAAGGCTATCTGCGACAGGGGTGCGCGCGCGGTGTTTGTGAAGGGCGGCGCGAAGCTGGCGGCCTGCGGCGGGGCTGCGCGGGGGCGGGCGGTGGATGTGCTTTTCGACGGCGCGCGTTTTGAGCTTGTCGAGGGGCCGCTTGTCGACACGCGCTGGACGCACGGCGCGGGCTGTACGACGGCGGCGGCGATGTGCGCGGGCTTGGCTGCGGGGCTTTCTCTGATGGAGGCGGTGCGCGCGGCGAAGGTGTTTGTTGCGTTGTCTCTTTCGCATTCGTTTGCGCTGAATGAGTGGGTGGGGCCGGGCAATCCGTCCGCCTGGAGGGTGGGTTTCTTGAATGCGAAGCCTGGGATGCGCTGATTAAAAGATCTTGGGCCACGCTGGTGAGCTGATTAAAAGATCTTGCGGCTGCCGGGTTTGACGGCGGGGAGGCCTTGCTTGCAGAGCGGGCAGTCTTCGGCTGGCCAGTTGCCGGCCTCGACGCGGCAGGCGCTGTAGACGGGGAAGGGGAGGAGGGCGGCGGCGCCTGGGGCGCGGCGGTCGACGACGCAGGACAGGGCGCATACGGAGGCGCCGAGCTTTTCGAGCACGGCGGCGCTTTCAAGGGTTGACTTTCCGGTGGTGACGACGTCCTCGGCGATGAGGATGTTCGCCCCGGGCCTGACTTCAAAGCCGCGTCTGAGGGTCATGGCGCCGGCGTCGTCGCGTTCGGTGAAGAAGGCGGGGACGCCGAGGAGGCGCCCGAGTTCATAGGC
>JAITNO010000034.1 GCA_031290405.1 Spirochaetaceae bacterium | reverse complement strand
ATGATCAGGCCCGCATAGACGTTGGCGTAGGCAAGCATCTCCCGCTGCCAGTTGATGTACCAGCCGATGCCGAACTTGCAGCCGATCATTTCGGCGGCCATCAGCGTGAGGAAGCAGGCTGAAGTGCCGTTGAAGAGGCCGGTGAAGATATTGGGAGCGGCCGCCGGCAGCGCAACCGTCAATATCATGCGCAGATCGCTTGCGCCCAGCGTGCTGGAAACCTCAAAATAGGTCTTGCGGACGTTCATAATGCCCGAACTGGTAAGCACCGTCGTGGGGAACCAGACGCCCAGGGCGATAAGGAAGATGCTGGCGCTGGTAGGCTGAAAGAACACAACCAGCGCGACGGGTATCCACGCGGTCGACGGGATGGGGCCCACGATGCGAATAAAGGGCATGATCCAGTAATTGAAGCGCCGGCTCCACCCTATCAGCGTACCGGTAAACACGCCCAAGAGCGCGCCCAGGACAAAACCGCCGAGGAGGAGGCGCAGGGAATAGACAAGGCAGCGCAGCAAAAAAAACCAATCTTCGACAAAAACGCCGATAATCCGCTCCGGTGCGGGGAAGTAAATGTACGGAATAACGTCAAACTTGAGGGTTATCAGGTCATAGAGGCCCAAAGCAATGAATCCGCAGGCATGAAAGACCGCCTTAAAGCCCAATTTTTCCCTTACACGCGGGCTAAAGACGCTTGCAATCGCGGCGGCGCCGTAAACAACCAGGAGAAGCGTTAAAAATTGACTATAGAAGGGCAACAATTTGGGGCGATAGCCCGCGTGGGCGGGTAAAATCAGGTGCAGCGTCAGAACGAGGCCAATCGAAACAAGCGGTAGGACTACACGCGGGTTAAATGAAACGGCGGAAAGGAGGTTTCCCCCTGCTTTTTTTGTGTGATAATCGGGCACGCCGACTTTGGATTCATCCATATCAGTCAATACCCATCAAAGCGATGCAATGAATGCAACAAGAACGTCAACATAAGACCATTATACCACAGGACATTTATTTGTCAAGGGAGTTGTTTTCAGCAGCCATTCACGAGCGGCGACGCAGCCCGCGAAGGGGGCCCTCTTTTCGCTTAAAAAAAAGCTTGACACGCCCCAAATGCCATGCGATAATGAAAGCATGATGAAAAGAAGTCTGATGGTTGCGTCTGCTGGGAACGCTCTTTTGCCTTCGTCTGTCGGCGCTCGCGCGCGGGGCTTTGCTCTGCGGCGGCGATTCTCGAAAACTTTTTGTTCTTTGGCCCTCCGGGGGATCTCCATCTACCCGTCCCCGGGGGGCTTTTTTTCTTCTTTGTTCTTTTTCTCTGGCCCTTCGGGGATCTCTTGGAAGTTGTCACCGTTACTTTACGCATACGACCCGGAGGGCCTTTTTTGTTCTTTGCCGCGTGCCCTGTTCGCGGCGCTTTTTTTTCTTGACACGCCCGAAAATCTATGAGAGAATGGAAGCATGGTGATGAGCATAAACCGTAAGACCTTAGCTCTTGACTCTTCGCGCGCGCGCGCGAGGGGACGATGGGCCGTACGAACGTACGAACGTACGAACGTACGAACGTACGAACGTACGAACGCGATTATACTTATCTAACAAACTCTGTCAAGCCCCTCGCGATGAAAGGCCCTCCACAGGCACTGCGGAGGGTGTTTTGACGCCTCAACTCTCTCTTTTCACGGCGAGGCGCATCGCCCCGGACGGAGCGTTTTCCGCGCGTAAGCGCGGTCTGCGGGGGCTTACGCGCGGGCGGGTTTTTTGCGCCGGTGGGCGCGCCGCCGCCTCCGGCACAGGCGCCGCGAGCGTCGACGCAGGCGCCACGAAGGGCGCCCTTAACGCCAGGAAGGGCGCCCTTAGCGCCACGAAGGGCGCCCTTAACGCCAGGAAGGGCGCCCTTAACGCCAGGAAGGGCGCCCTTAGCGCCGGGAAGGGCGCCCTTCAAACGGTGGGCGTTGCTGAAAAAGCGTTCCTTAAGGGACGTTTTCATGAAAATGTGTTTCGTTTTCATGGAAATATGTTTCATTTTTACATAAATACATTTCATAAGGAGAATTTGTATGGCAAAAAGTAAAGATTGGGTTCCCACACGGGAACAGGATTTGGTCGATTTGCTGGCGCATTGGGACGCGATGCTCGGCGACTCGGCTCAGAAGACGGCTTTTGGATGGGATGGGGTTGTGTGCGCCCAGATTCTCATCAAAATTTCCGAGTTTTTGGACGCCCGCGCGGAGTATCAAGCCGAAAAAACGAAGTCGCGGCAGCTTGCCAAGGACCGGAAAAAAGCGGCGGTGAAGGCCGCCATGCGGAAGTTCGCCAACAGTTCCGTCCGCTTCAACGACAAAATGCAGCCCGAGGACAAGTTGGAGTTGGGGATTGGCCCCCACGACGAAACCGACACGGAGCAGGGCGAGGTGGGGAACGCCGTCGACATGACCATCACGAACGATCCGCTTGCGAACAGCCACCGGCACATCCTTCACTACAGGAAGCTCGGCTCGAAGAGCAAGGCGAAGGCTCCGTGGCACATGGCCGTCTTCCAGACGTACATCCAGGGGCCCGGCGACCCCGACCCGGACATCCGCAACGAAGCGATGTGGTCAAAGGACATCATCAACATGACCACCCCCCTCAAACACCAGCACAATCCCGCCGATGCAGGCAAGATGGCCTGGTACCGCGCCCACTGGGAAGCCAACGGCGGCAAAAAAGGCGACTGGTCCATGGCCTGCGCGACCATTCCGTGAGCGCCGAGGCTGATGGAATTAACCGCGAACCCCACGAACCTCACGAACTTTTTGCTTGTTCGTGTCGTTCGTGTCGTTCGTGGTTGAATTCTGAATTGGAGAAGAGTGAAGAGCAACGCAAGGGGCCGTTGGCCCTGATAGAGATGTCATAAGAGGAGAAAGAATTATGAAAAAGGCAATGTTGGTTTTATTGGCGGCGGTTTTAGTAACGGCCGGAGTCGGGCTGGCGACGTGCAGCGTGGATGGGTTTGAAGGTTTGAGCGCGGCGGCGCCGGACGTGCCGGTTGGAGACCCGGGAACGGGAACGGATCTGGGAACGGTCGAGATTCCGGGGGAAGTGAGCTTCCCGGCGGGCAGCGTGGAGGGGACGGTGAGCTTCGCCGTTCCGTTTGAGGCCGCTCAGGGTTCCGGTGCGGCTCAGTCGGTCTCCGGCGCGGGCCTGGCGGACATCAAGAGCGTGGGGCGGGGCGTTCGCAACATCTATCAGCTTATCGCGGTGGACGACTCCGTCCCGGACGCGGTGTCGGGCTTTGACGAGATCCGCACATCGGGCGCCCTCAGCGCGGACATCGTCAAGGGGCACACCTACCACTTTTTGGTTTTGGGCGGCCATGTAGAAAAAGCGGATCCAGTGGGTCCCGGCAACCAGCCGACGCTGCTGGTTTCGGGGTATGTGAGCAAAACGATGTCGACGGAGGCCGGCTCGAGCCGGTTTTCGCTGACGATGACGCCTCTCGTCGTCGACGCCGCCTTCGTGAAGAACGGCGCGAGCGGCGAAGTGCGGCAGAGCGGGCGCCTGGCAAAGACCGTCGGCCTGGACGAGAAGACGGGCTACACGTTCCGCGTCGTCCTGGGTAGCGACGAGGCCGGCGTCTTGGGGCCGGACGACGCTCTGCGGACGGCGACGGGCAACGGCATCACGCCGCTGGTGCAGGCGGAAGCCGGTGTGAAGGGCGGCGCGGGTTACTGGGGCGACCTGTCGCTGCTGTCGAACGCGGCGCAGTTTAACGATGAGGCGCTTGCGGACTACAACGACGCGAACAGGACCGATCTCAGCAAGCCGCACACGACGCGCGGCACGGCGGAGTATATGCTGACGACGCCGCCGACGGGCGCGGCGACGACGGCCTCTTTCAAGATGGAATACGCCCCCTTCGGCCTGGCGGACGCGGCGTGGGCGGACAGCGGCAGTGCAAAGCCCGTCTGGGTCATCCGCAACGGGCTGAACGGCAATCCGCAGGATGCAAACACAGACTTTGCGGCCTACAATGGCATAACCGACACTGGAAAGAACCCCAACGGCGCGCTTAACGTGGCCGTGGTGAACCCGACGGCGGCGCGCGGCGCGGGCCTCTACGAGGGCAATAACCCCGCTCCCGTCGAGGGCGTGGACACGTCCGGCGAGGGCGGCTTGGTGAACGCGCTGGATGCCCTGAACGACAAGGGAGACGCGGCCAAATACGGCGACTACACCGTCCGCTTGGACACGGCGCCAGACGACCTGGCGCCTATCACCCTGGGCGGCGGCGACTATGCGGACATCAAAGACATCGACTTGGTGATAGAAGGGCCGACGGACGCGCCCATCAAACTGCCGCCGGAAAGCGGCCTCTTCCCGCCCGTGCCGGACAGCGGCGTTACGGTGGAATATGGGGACGGGGTAACGACGGTCGACCCCTTCACCGTTACCTATAAAACAAACAACGGCAGCGAGGATGTTCACCACACCGACACCGTAGCATTTCCGGCCACCAGCGTAGGCAGTCTGCCGTCCGACCCCGCATGGGCCGGCCATGACTTTACCGGCTGGAAAGACGGCGGCGGCGCTGAGTTCACCGACCAGACAACGGTAAGCGCGGACATCGAGGTTTACGCGCAGTGGG
>JAITNO010000022.1 GCA_031290405.1 Spirochaetaceae bacterium | reverse complement strand
GGCCCGCCTCAAAACCCCCGCGGACAAACCCCTCGAGCGCCACCGCGAACTCTCCATCCTCCTCTATCGCGCGATTTACGAAGCCGCTTGTTTTTAGCAGGAGGGGGGCGCGCCCCCCTGAGCGCGCACTTCGTTGCGCGCTACCCCCCATACGGGGCGCTGCCCCCACGCCGCGAACAGCGGCGCAAATTTACAGACCCAATGCAACGGGACTGTCGCGGGGAGCTTACACGACGAAGTGCGCTACCCGCGCAAGGGCGGCGGATAGGGCGAAAATGCCCCTATATGCACAACAACGCCCCGCCGGGGGGCCGAGGAGGCCCCCCGGACCCACCACCAGCCTGGCGGGCTTGTCGACCAGGAAGATTTCCCTGCCGCCGCTGACGGTTTGAACGCCAATACTGATAGTTTGAACGCCAATACTGACAGTCTGAACGCCGATGCTGACAGTCTGAACGCCGATGCTGACAGTCTGAACGCCAATACTGATAGTTTGAACGCCGATGCTGATAGTTTGAACGCCGATGCTGACAGTCTGAACGCGCGCTCTCAATACTTCCGTGTCGACTCAGACAAGTTCCGCGTCGACTCAGACAAGTTCTGAGTCGACACTGACAAGTTCTGAGTCGACACTGACAAGTTCCGTGTCGACACTGAAACCTTCCGTGTCGACTTAGACAAGTTCTGAGTCGACACTGAAACTTTCCGTGTCGACTTAGACAAGTTCCGTGTCGACATTGAAACCTTCCGTGTCGACACTGACAAGTTCCGTGTCGACATTGAAACCTTCCGTGTCGACTCAGACAAGTTCCGTGTCGACACTGAAATCTTCCGTGTCGATTTAGAAACCTTCCGTGTAGTCGTTAAAAGTTTCTTGGGCGTCCTGGAACTTGTCTTGGGCGTCCCTAAAGTGCGCTGTCAAGGTTTTTTTCTTTTTACGGCGGTCTGCGGCGGGAGGGTTGCGCTCCCCCGCTTTGGGTCTCTCGTTGGGGGGGCGTTGCGGGGGGGCTGGCCCCCCCGCTTGGGGGGTAGCGCGCAACGAAGTGCGCGCTCAGGGGGGCGCGCCCCCCTCCTCCCCTCTTCTCTTCCTCTTTACTAAAACAAAGCTGAAAGCTGGGGAGGGCAGAGCTCAACCTTAAAGCCTATTGCTGGGGGCATAGCCCCGTAGGGCGCAAAATGCGCCTGTGGCGCCCGAAAGCTGGGGAGGGCGGCTTGCGGACGTAAAGCGTAGTGCTGGGGGCTTAGCCCCGTAGGGCGCAAAAAAAAAACCGTAGGCCGCTACAAAAAACCGTAGGGCGCAAAAAGCGCACTCGGCGCCTTGACAGGTACGGACCGTTTGGGTAGAGTGCTTGGCATGAGTAAGCGCGGGGGAGGAATGGTTCTTCGGTTGGTGGGCATTTTCATTATTATGCTCACGTTGGGTCTGGGCGCGCTGGTGGGGTTTGCGCTGGCGGCCACGGCGAACATCGTCAATCAGGAAAACTTTCAGGAATTTGCGCCGGCGCTGCCGACGAAGATCGTCGACGTCAACGGCGTGCTGATTACGGAATTTGCGGCGGACGAAAAGAGGGAGATGGCGCCGGTGTCCGAATTGCCGCGCCACCTGATATACGCGGTGCTTGCCCGCGAAGATCCCGGGTTCTACAGCCACCGCGGCTTCAGCGTCCGCGCCATTGCCCGCGCCGCCTGGGGGCAGCTTACCGGCGCCAACCTGGGGGGCGGCTCGACGATAACCCAACAGGTTGCCGGCGCCCTTTACGCAAACAGAAACGAAAAATCCATCTCGCGGAAGATCCGGGAACTCTGGTGGGCGATTCAGATGGAACGCCGTTACACGAAGAGCGAGATCCTCGAAATCTACCTTAACTACATGATCATGGGGCCCGGCGTCTACGGCGTCGAAGCGGCCAGCAAGTACTTTTTCGGGCACAGCGCGCGGGAGATAACCCTCGCCGAAGCTGCCGTCCTGGTGGTGCAGCTTTCGGCGCCTTCGCGCTACAATCCCCTGGCCAACCCGAACGAGGCGATGAGCCGTCAGCTTTCCGTGCTGGAGCGGATGATTGAGTTCGGCTATACGACGCGCGAGGAGGCTGAGGCGTCCTTCAACGAATACTGGGCGAAGTATGATTATACGCGCACCGCGCAGTCCGCCTACTATTCTCGGGACGACAAGGCCCCTTGGTTCAGCGAGTATGTCAGGCGGGAGCTTGACGGCATGATGTATGCGACGATGGACTATTACCGCGACGGCTACACGGTTCACACGACGCTTGATTTGAAGACTCAAGAAGCGGCGGCGCGGTACATGGAAGCGGGCATCAATCGGGCGAACAGGGAGTATAAGGCGGCGTCGGGCAACCGACTGGTCCGCGCCGAAAATCAGTACATACCGATTGTCAATCTGCTTTCCCTGAGCTTCGACATAAATATGCTCCGGGGCACCGGCGCCGCGCAGAATCAGATTCGGGCGGCGAACCGCTACTCGCGGACGATAAACCCCGTCGTCGACCTGGCGGCGCTCGCCTTCGGCCTGGAGGGGCTCAAGGAGCTCTCCAATCAGGGCTGGGCCGAACTCAAGAACAACGCCGAACAGAATGTGGTCGAAGGCGCCCTCATCCTGCTGGAAAACGAAACCGGCCATATCAAGGCCATCATCGGCGGCTCCAAGTTTGACGAAAACAATCAGTTTATTCGGGCGACGCAGGGGCGCATACAGCCGGGCAGCTCGTTCAAGCCGCTCTATTATTCGGCGGCGATCGATTCGGGGCTGTTCACGCCGGCGACGATGATTCAGGATATGCCGGTGGTCTACCATAACGAGGACGGCACAGCCTACATCCCGCTTAACTTCCGCGGCGAGTTCAAGGGGCCGGTGCTCCTCTACGAGGCCCTTGCCCATTCGATGAACGTCCCGTCGATCAAGGTGCTGGACACCGTAGGCTTCGACGCGGCGATTAACCGCGCCGCGCTCCTCCTGGGCATCGGCGACCCCGAAGTCAAGCGGCGCACCTTCCCCCGCGTCTACCCGCTGGGGCTGGGCATCTCGTCCGTCGCGCCCATCCAGATGGCGCGCGCCTTTTCCACGTTTGCCAACGAGGGGCGGGAGCTCATCCCGATAGCGATTCGTTCCATCGAGGACCGGAACGGACGGGTGATTATCGACAACGAGCGCGACGTTCGCCTGCGGCAGCGGCAGAAGGGCGACGGCGCCCAGCTTATTTCGCCGCAAACGGCCTATGTGATGACGAGCCTCTTGAAGAAGACCCTGGAGGTGGGCACATTGGGGGGCGAAGGTGGCAAGTTCCTCTTTAGCGGCGAAGACGGCAAAAAGTACCGCATCGCCGCCGCCGGCAAGACGGGAACGACGCAGAACTGGGCCGACGCGTGGACGGTCGGCTTTACGCCCTACTATACGGCGGCCCTCTGGTTCGGCTTTGACCGGCCGGGCAATTCGCTGGGGCTTACCCTTACCGGCGCGACCCTGGCGGGCCCCATCTGGGGCGATTTTATGCGCGAGGTCCACAACGGGCTGCCGGCGAAAGATTTCTCCCGCCCCGCCTCCGGCGTCGTGGACATTCGGGTCTGCGCCAAGTCGGGCCAGCTCTTGACGCCCCAATGCAACGAGGGCTCCGTCGTGCTTACGTTCCTTGACAAATACCGGCCCAGCGGGTATTGCTCCTACCACGAGCGGACGGCGGCGGGCGAGGCGATGGCGACCACCCTCATTCAGGAAGAGATCGTCGGGATGAAAAACCAGCAAGAGAACTACGAATACAAGATGCCCACGCTGAACCTTGATTTCTTGAGGCCGAGGGCGCCGCAAGAGCCGCAAACGCCGCAAGAAAGCGAAACCGTCGACCAGGCCGCCGTTTCGGACGCGGAGGTCTGGGGCGATGCGGCCCCGAACCGTGCGGCTTTGAATGTGCAAGCCCCCATCGCCGAAACAACGGACGGAGGCGGCGAGGAACCCCTCGACGGCGTTGACGAGCCTGAGTACGACGCTCTTGCGGAATGAAAGGATGCCGCCATGATCTTCCCCCCAAACAAGAACAATCTAAAAGGCCTGCTCGGTTTGGTAGCCCTGCTCTATCCGGTCATCGTCTTTTTATCGGTCGTTGTCTTTAGGGTTGAGCCGAACCGGCTTTCAATTTTTATTGTTCTCTTTGCGCTCATCTATTTTATCATGATCATGTCAAATCCCGGCAAGAAAAAGGCATTGATGTTCCTCAGTCCCGCCCTGCTTTTTCTCATCGGCACGGCGGGCTTTTTCCTTGACGCGCCTTTTATCCAGCATTTGTTCCCCCTGGCCGCCGGAAAATCAAATTATGTGATAAAGTTTTACCCCGTGCTTACCAACACCGCCTATTTTATTTTGTTCTTTACGACCCTCATCTTTCCGCCGACCCTTGCGTTCGACATTTCATTGCTCCTCGACAAGAGGATTATGGGGACGGCGGCGCAAAAACCGATGGAGCTTTTCTGTAAAAAGGCGTCGGTTATTTGGTGTGTGTTTTTTATCATTGACGCAATCATTGCCGCATTCACCGTTTTTGCCGACGACCCAAACAACACGGTATGGGTTATCTACAACGGCGCCGTCACCTACGGCGTCATGGGGATCATCTTTGTCATTCAAGTCGTACGGGGGAAAATGCTCATAGCGAAGATCCTCAAAGAAGCGGGAGCGGGGAAAGATGGCGGCGCGGTGTAAATCATTCAAAAAAGCGGCGGTGTGCGTCGCCGTTTCTTTAGGTCTAACCGCATCCCTGGGCGCGGAAGCGGAAACACGGGAATTTCTCCGCTTTATTCCTTTTTTGATGCGGGATGTGGACGACGACGAAGGCAATTTAATCGAATTCTTAATCCGCTCGTACATTCCCGCGATTGTCGGGCTGCCGATTTTTACCGAGCCGCCGGACGACGATTTCCATCCTCGCTATACCGTAAGCGGCGGCGTCTCCGTTGAAAACGGGAATCACATTCTGTCCGTCAATGTGGAAAAGTCAGGCGAGGGCACGGCTGTCCGCAAAACGGCGCAGTATAAGAACACCGGCGAAATGGCGCTGAACCTTCGCTCAATCCTCGAAGAATGTTTTTACGAGGAGCCGGAGCCCCCCTCGCCCGAAGAGCCGCTGCCAATCGGCGCTGCGGACATCGTAGGCGTCTGGGAAGGCGAAAAGGGAGTGGAGATGGTGCGGTTTTTCCCCGAAGGAACGGCGATCGCCTATTTTTCCTCCGGCGCGATTATGCGGCTAAGCTACGCCGTCGAAAACAAGACCTTGAACATCGTCCAGGAATCGCCGAACGAGTACCGGCATGACCCCCCGCTGCCCGAAGAAACGGCGAAGGGGCTTGCCGAAGTGGCGCCGCCGATCCGATGGAGGATGTTTTTATATCAAAGGGGCAGGGTGCTGCGCGGCGCCTCTTTCGCGTCTTACCCGGAAGCCGCGGAAGAGGCGGCCTGGACGAAGACCTCGCCGTAGGACGCGGGGCCTACGCGTTTTTTATATAGCGCAGAACATCCACCACGATGATGCAGAGCTCCATCAAAACAAACATAATGACGGACAGAATAAGCAGCGTCTTGTTCGAGGCGGCGCGCGGCTCGCCGGCAAGATAGACTTCGCCGGCGTCGAGCGCGTCCTTAGGCGCGTCCGTCCTCCCCACGATCCTGATGAATCGTTCGTCCCCGGCCCCGTAGCCCAACTCGCGGGCGTGAACGGCAATGGTGTCGCGGTCGCTTTCCCAAGCTTGTTTTTCGACGAGGAGGGTTTCGTAAAGGGCGTTAAGCCTGCCGATGTTGTCCACTTGCTTCTGTCGCTCGCGTTCCAGTTGCGAATAGGCAAGCGTTCCGACGCTTCCCACAAAAAAAGAGGAAAAAACATAGAAGAGTATCGCTATCCAGAGCGCCGCGCAGTATTTTAGAAAAGGCATACGCCTTAATTGTCGGCAGATTTTAACCGTCAGACCGCTTCTTTTGTTGCGCCCTACGGGGCTGCGCCCTCAGCGATAGGCTTTTTGTCTGAAGGCTGCCCTCCCCAGCTTTCGGGAGCCACAGGCGCGTTTTGCGCCCTACGGAGCTAAGCCCCCAGCGATAGGCTTTTTGTCCGCAAGCTGCCCTCCCCAGCTTTCAGCTTTGTTTTAGTAAAGAGGAAGAGGGGAGGAGGGGGGAGCCCCCCCCTACGCGCGCACTTCGTTGCGCGCGCCCCCCCAAGCGGGGGGGGCCAGCCCCCCCGCAACGCCCCCCCGCCCCAGGCCCCCCCGTAAAAAAAAAGCTTGACACGCTCGAAAAGCCA
>JAITNO010000163.1 GCA_031290405.1 Spirochaetaceae bacterium | reverse complement strand
AGTGTACTCTTTTTTCGTCCCATGGCTCACTCCCAATGTTTTTGTTCTTATCAACATTATTCGTGTCCCATGGGATTTTTTCCATCCCATCTTGGGCATTTGTCCTGTCCGCTCGGGGTCTGCAACAAAGAAAAGAAATTCCTTGCAATTTTTGGAAAACCGTGTTTTAATTAAAGTAATGAATAAGGAAATTATGTTGATTAGTTGCCTCGACTGTGGGGCCGATGGGTGCGCTCTTTTTTGCGCGGAGGGGGCGATTGCGTTTTTTCACGGGAATGTGATGGTCGAGGCGGCGAAATGCGCCGCCTGCGGGAGCTGGAAGGGCGCCGCGACGATTCCCGCCTGCATCTCCGGATGTGCGCGCGGCGGCGGCAAGACGATCATCGAAGTGGAATGTGTCGATAATAAGCGGGGAAGGGCCGTCGAGGCGCTTTCTCTCTTATGAAATATAGTACAATTTTAAGGAGTATTTATGAGTGTACAGCAATCTCTATTCGTCCTTGCAGACCCCGAAAAGTGTTCGGGCTGTAGGGCGTGCGAAGTTGCCTGTTTTGCAGGACATCGCACAACAAAAACCAAAACGGTTGGCACTATTGCCAGCCCCGTGATCCCACGCCTGTATCTGGCAAAGAACGGCGGGATCTGTATGCCGGTTCAGTGTCATCACTGTGAGGATGCGCCTTGTAAAAAGTCGTGTCTTACCGGAGCAATCGAACGGAAAGACGGCGTCGTCGTTATCGACGAACGGAAGTGCATTGGTTGCAGAAACTGCGCCATATCCTGTCCTTTCGGCGCCATCGAGGTTTTCACGCTTTGCGAGGCAAACGCCTTCGCTGCGGAAAAGGCAACGGCGAGGATCGTCTTTAAGTGCGATCTCTGCATCGGCGAAACCGAGCCTGCCTGCGTCAAAACCTGTCCGAACGAGGCCCTCCGCATAGTCGACGCACAGAGTGAAATCGTGGACAAGCGGATTAACGCGGTGAACGCGTTTGGCGCATTGGCCCTGCCGGCGGCGAGCGCGGCGGCTGTAACAGAAGGAGGCCTATAGATGACCGTTGTTACCATTGATAAAGACATTTGCACAGGATGTCAGGAATGCACGAAGGTGTGCCCCGTTTTTGCAATCGAAGGCAATCCCCACGAGCCGCAGACCATCGTCGAAGACCGTTGCGTCATGTGCGGACAGTGTGTGCAGAAGTGCAAGTCATACATTTCGCCGATTGACCACGGCGTCGAGCTTTACCTGAAGAAACGCGCCGAGCGCAATCTTCCCGAAAGCGTTACCGAGCCGCTCTTTGCCGCCTATAACGTCAGCCACATCCAAGAGGTGATCGACGTTTTGGACAAGAAGGCAAAGTTCACGATGGTGCAGGCGGCTCCCGCCGTCCGCGTCGCCCTTGCCGAAGACTTCGGCTATCCGCTGGGGAGTCTTACCCCCGGCAAGATGGCCGCCGCGTTCCGCAAAATCGGCTTTAGCAGGGCTTACGACACCGACTTTAGCGCCGACCTTACCATCATGGAAGAAGGCACCGAGCTTGTTCAGCGCGTTACCAAGGGCGGCGTCCTCCCGATGTTCACCTCGTGCTGTCCCGCGTGGGTCCGCTATCTCGAGACCACCCACCCCAACCTGACGAAGCACCTTTCCACGTGCAAGAGCCCTCAGCAGATGCTCGGGCCAATCTTCAAGACCTACGGGGCGAAGCTCAATAAAGTCGCCGCGAAGGACGTCTACTCAGTTTCCGTCATGCCCTGTACGTGCAAGGAGTTCGAATGTTCCCGCCCCGAAATGAAGAGTTCCGGCGAGAGGGACGTCGACGTCGTGCTTACCACCCGTGAGCTTGGCTACCTTATCAAACACTACGGCATCGACTTTGACAAGCTGAACGAGGAGCCCTTCGACCCGCCGCTCGGCGAGTACACCGGCGCCGGCGTCATCTTCGGCGTGACCGGCGGCGTCATGGAGGCCGCCCTCCGCACCGGCTACAAGCTTATCACCGGGAAGGAACTTAAGGACATCGACATCCTGCCCGTTCGCGGCAGCGAAGGCTTCCGCAGGGCGGATGTTCAAGTCGGCGATCTTACCGTAAAGGTCGGCGTCGTTACCAACCTCAAGAACATCGACCCGATTATCGAGCAGCTCGAAGCCGGCACCCTCGATTGCCACTTCGTCGAAGTCATGACCTGCCCCGAAGGGTGCATCTCAGGCGGCGGCCAGCCCAAGCTCCTCTCGGACAAGGACGTCGTCGAAGCCTATGGGCAGAGGCGCAAGGGTCTTTACGATTGCGACAAGGGCTTGCCTATCCGCAAGAGCCACGAGAATCCCGACATCAAGAAGATATACGATGATTTCTTGAAGGAGCCTTGCGGCGAGAAGTCGCATCATCTCCTGCATACTTCGTATAAAGGCAGCGAAGGCGGCCATCACTAGAACCAACAGCGCCCTTATCCTCGCCGGGGGTAAGGGCGCTCGCATCGGCTATGACAAAAAGGAGCTCATCCTCGACGGGGCGCCGGTCATCGACGGGCTCATCGGGGCATTGCGTAAGAGCTTTGACCAGATCATCGTCTCGTCAAACACCCCCTTCCAGCGCGGGGGCGTCGTTACCGTCAAGGACGCCTTGGGCTCCGGCCCCCTTGCCGGCATCTACAGCGCCCTCCAGGTCTGCACGAGCGAGTACCTCTACGTGACGGCCTGCGATATGCCCTTTATTTCACTTGAATACATCGAAAGGCTCAAGGCATTGCTCCGGGATGGCGACGCAGACGCCGTAGTCGTCCAGCGGGAGGACGGATTCCTGGAGCCCTTCAACGCCTTTTACAAGAAGACCTGTGCGCCCGCCATGCGCCAAAACCTAGCCGCAGGGGAATATAAAATAGCCACCCTCCTCAAAAAAATGCGCCTTTGCATAGCCGACGGCTACAGCGAAGACGCATTCTTCAACATCAACTACAGCGCCGACTTGGAGGCCGCCCAGCGCCGCAGCGCCGCCGGCCCCTGAGCCGTCGGCCCCAGCGCCCCGCCCCCCTACTCCACCTTGAACTTTGACACCTCGCGCACCAGCACGTCGATGCTCTCCTTGTTCGAGATGCTAATCGCGTTCACGCGCGTAACGGCCACGTTGATCTGCTGCGCACCAGAGGCCATCTCGTTCATGCCGTTGGTCATCTCCGCCGTTACCGACTCCAGATTCCGGCTCTCGGCGATAACCTGGCGGCTCCCTTCGAGCATCTCTTCGGAGCCCCCCTTCACCCGCCCCGTAATCTCGTTAAGCGAGGCAATCGCCTCCATGATCTGTCGGCTCCCCGCGTTCTGCTCCTCCATCGCCGCGCGAATGTTGGCCGACTGATCGGCCACCGTCGTCACCCCGCTGGCAATCGCCTCAAACTCACTCATCACATTCTCCGCGCTGCGGGTAATTTTGTCGATGTTGGCCTTGATATTCTTAAGCACCGTGCTAATCGTCTTACTCTGCACCGAAGAGTTCTCCGCCAGTTTGCGAATCTCGTCGGCCACCACGGCGAAGCCCTTGCCCGCCTCCCCCGCGTGGGCCGCTTCGATGGCCGCGTTCATACTGAGCAGGTTCGTCTGGGCGGCAATGTTCTCCATCACCCCGTTAATCTCCATCAGACCCTCCGAGCCCCGCGCAATCTCCTTAATGTCCGTCGCCACCTCCGACAGCCCCGTGCGGCCAAGCTCCGACGCCGACGCCAGATCCCCCATGCTCGACGCATTCTTCTCCAGCGTAAGCGTTACCGAGCGGATATTCGCAATCATCTGTTCAATCGCCGAGGAGGACTTCGAGACGCTCTCCGTCTGCCTCTCCACATCAGCGTTCAGGCGTTCGAGGTTCAGCGCCACCCCCTCCATCGTCGCGTTCGTCTCGGCAACGCCGGCGCTCTGGTTCAGCGCCTGCCCCTTAAGACCCTCAATGTTAGAGGTAATCTGATTTATCGCCGCCGCCGTCTCCGTCATGTTCGAGGACAAATCCACGCCAATATCAAAGAGAGAGCCCGACTGCTCCTTAATCACCACCACCAGAGCGCGAATCTTTTCCAGCGTCAAGTTAAAGTAATGGGCAAGCTCGCCCATCTCGTCCTTCGATGCAACCACAATCGTCCGCGTCAGGTCCCCCTCCCCCTGGGAAATATCCTTTAGCACGTTCATCGTTCCCACAATCGGCCTGCTCATCGAGCGGGAGATGAGCAGCGCCCCCACAAACATCGCAATCAGAATCAAAACCCCAATCAGCACACTCACCTTTAGCAATTCGTAGACCGGCGCCATAATCACCCCGTCCGGCACCGCAAAAATAATCATCCACGGCGTCGTCGTGTTGCCAATCGTAAACGGCGTCGCAAACACGTGCATCAACCCAGAGGCCATCGCAATCTCATAACGGTAAGACTTGCCTTCGCGCACCGCCTCCATCACCGCGGGAAGATGGCTCCCCATCATATCCCCCTCAGTCTCGCTTAAGTTTTTGCCAATCCGCGACTCATCGAAGTGCGACACTATCGTCCCCGTGTTCGAGAACGCCGCCGCCAAGTCGCTGCCAAAAGGCCTCATCGCCCCAATCATCGCCCGCAGCTCCACCAGATTGAAGTCCACCCCCGCAACCCCCACAACGCGCCCCCCGTCCCGAATCGGCGCCACCAAACTCGTTACCCGGGAGCGTTTCCCGTTGAGCACATACTCGTAAGGCTCAATCAGACACTCCCGCCCCGCCCTTAGCGGCGCCAGGTAGAAGTCGCTCACGTCCGCCCCCGCCAGAACATCCAGATGCGCCGCAGCCCCATCGCGCACCCAGTACGGAAGAAAGCGCCCCGAGCCGTCGTGCCCCGGCGTCCCCGCAAACTCCCCGTCCAGCCCGTCCAGCGCATTCGGCTCCCAGCCGCACCACGCCGCCAGAATCGTCGGGTTCGTCCCCACAATCCCCTCCAGCGCCGCGTTAAACACCACCCGCCGCTCCCGCAGCGGAATCGCGCGGTAATTCTGCATAACGCTCGCAAGGTCCCGTGCAATATCCATAAAAGGATTCATCCACAGCTCCACCGCGTTCGCGTTCTTTTCGCCAATGCTCTGCGCGTCCGAATACGTCAAGCTCCGAACCGCAGCCCGCGAAAGCCCCCCCGTAACGCCCACCAGAACGCCCACGCCCACCACGCTCAGCGCCACCATAACCACCGTCAACTTAACTCCAATTTTCATAAACACTCCTTCAAAAAATCTCTTGGAATAGTCCCAAATAATGCCAAAGAAGTCAAATAAGGGCGCCACAGGCGCTTTTTGCGGCCTACGGCGCTGCGCCCTGCGAGATACGCCTTGCGTCCGCAAGCTGCGTTCCCCAGCTTTCGGCTTTGTTTTTGTAAAGAGAAGAGAAGAGGGGCGCACCCCCTCCGCGCCACGCCGCGAATAGCGGCGCAAATTTACAACCTCAATGCGAATGGACTGTTGCGGGAACTTGCACGACGAAGGGAGCTACCCGCCCCCCACGCCCCAAAAGCCACGGGTAGTTACCCGACGGGCTCCTCGCGCGGGTCGCGGGGGTCTTTTCCTGCGGCTTGTTTGCGGGACTTTTTTTGGTTTCTGCGCGGCTTTTGGCGCGGCTTTTGGCGGCGCCTGAAACGCTTTTCTCCCCAAGCTTTCTCTGCTCGAGGGTCCCCCGGCGCCGCCGGTAAACTTAACGACGCCGTCGGTAAACTTAACGACGCCGCCGGTAAACTTAACGGCGCCGCCGGTAAACTTAACGGCGCCGTCGGTAAACTTAACGGCGCGGCCGGTAAACTTAACGACGCCGGATTGGAAGAAAGGGCGTCCGCAGATTAACGCGGATTTTCGCTGCAGAATGCCGCGTTCGGGATGCAGAATGCCGCGTTCGGCATACAGAATGCCGCGTTCGGCATACAGAATGCCGCGTTCGGCATACAGAATGCCGCATTCGGCATACAGAATGCCGCGTTCGGCATACAG
>JAITNO010000108.1 GCA_031290405.1 Spirochaetaceae bacterium | reverse complement strand
AACATCGCGCGGGACTTCGCCGCTGCGGGAAAGCCCGTCGTCGGCGTCGAGACCGCCGGCTTCAAGGGCTCAAGCTATGAGGGCCACGAGCGCGTCGTCAACGCCATCGTGAACCAGTTCGTCGACGACGGCTCCAGGCCCGCCGTCCAGCAGGGCCTCGTCAACGTCTTTTCGGTCGTGCCCTACCAAAACCCCTACTGGCGCGGCGACCTCGAAACCCTCAAACACCTCGTCGAGTCGATAGGGCTCCGCGCCCACGTCTTCTACGGCTACTGCGCCGCAGGCTCGCCTGAGTGGAAGGCCATGCCAGAAGCCAGCCTCAACCTGCTGGCCTCCCCGTGGGTCGGCCTTTCCACCGTAAAGCTCCTTGAAAAGAAGTACGGCACGCCCTGGCTCCACTGTCCCGTGCTGCCGGTGGGGGCCGAAGAAACAGGCGCCTTCCTGCGGGCATTGGGGAAGGCCGCCGGCGTGGACGGCGCCGTTGTGGAAGCCGTCGTCGCACAAGAGGACGCGCGCTTCTATCAGTATCTGGCCTCCCTCGTCGACTTCCTGTCCGAGTATCGCAACAACCTCCCCACCGAACTGTACACCGTCGCCGACGGCGCCTACGCCCTCGGCCTCTCCTCGTTCCTCGTGCGGGAGCTGGGCTTCGAGCCCAAAGCCGTCTACATCACCGACGGCGCGGCAGGCGACCACGCCCGACTCATCAGGGAGGCGGCGGCGGAACGCAGCGGGGAGCTGGCCGGCTCACTCGTCTTCGAAACTGACGGCGGCGAGATTCAGCGTGACATCCGCGCGCGCCTCGGCAATTCGCACAAAGCCCTCTTTTTGGGGAGCAGCTGGGAGAAGTGGCTCGCCGCCGAAACGGGGAACACCTACGCCTTCGTGAGCCTTCCGCTGCCGGAAACGGTCATCGTCAACAACAGCTTCGTCGGCTGGGACGGCGGCCTAAAACTCATCGAAGAGGTCTACTCCAACGTCTTCAAGACAAAAACCACCACCGCCCGCACCCAGTCGGTCTTCCAGGACGCCTCCTGCGCGTGAAGGGAGCTCCCCCGCGCCTAGGGGAACGCTCCCCGCGGCTGAGTGAACGCCCTCCGCGGCTGAGTGAACGCCCTCCGCGCCTGAGTGAACGCCCTCCGCGCCTGAGTGAACGCCCTCCGCGCCTGAGTGAACGCCCTCCGCGCCTGAGTGAACACCCTCCGCGCCTGAGTGAACGCCCCCTGCGCCTGAGTGAACGCCCCCTGCACGCGATGAACCGAGCCCAATAAGCGGCTGATTCGCTCCAGTTGCTCCCGCTATAGCGAAAACTGCTCCCGCTTTAGCGAAAGATACTCCGGCTATAGCGAAAACTGCTCCGGCTATAGCGAAAACTGCTCCCGCTTTAGCGAAAGCTACTCCGGCTTTAGCGAAAGCTACTCCGGCTATAGCGAAAGCTGCTCCCGCTTTAGCGAAAGTTGCTCCGGCTATAACGAAAGTTGCTCCCGCTTTAGCGAAAGCTGCTCACGCTAAAGCGGGATCTGATCGCGCTTTAGCGGATGGGCCGCTTGACGTTGGGCGGAGGCCGCTTGGAGGGCGCCCCCCTCCTCCCCTCTTTATAAAAACAAAGCCGAAAGCTGGGGAGGGCGGCCTGCAACCTTAAAGCGTATCGCTGGGGGCGCAGCCCCGTAGGGCGCAAAAAGAGCCTGTGGCTCCCATTACTAATGCGGAGAGGCCCCCGACCGGCGTCCGGCGGCTGGTGACAGACATCGATGGGCTGTGGACGGCATACGTCAACGGCGGCAAGGCGGGGACCTACACCCGCAACGCCAACGCGTGGACGCAGCAGCCGCAGCCTGAGCGCATCCTGCCGCCTCTTGAGGAGGCCGCTTCTTCGCCGGCGGAGGCGACGGCGGGAGCCTCTTGACATTTTTCTTAGAATGAATTGTACTAAAGCCCGATGCGGGCCGCTAGCTCAGTCGGTAGAGCAACGCCCTTTTAAGGCGTGGGTCCTGGATTCGATCTCCGGGCGGCTCACAACCCCTTCGGAGGAAGGGGTTTTTCATTCAGGCGCGTTCGGCGTTGCCTGTCGCCCAGGTGGTGAAATTGGTAGACACGCTAGTTTCAGGTACTAGTGCCGCGAGGTTTGGGAGTTCGAGTCTCCCTCTGGGCAAAAATGATTCTCTTTGATCCCGCAGTGAACGCCGAATGGTTGGATTACGGCATCCTGATCCCGTTTCCCCAGGATAGGCCGCGTAAAATCGTCGATTTTTTGGGGAAAGCCGCCGGCAGGTTCCCCGGACCGGTCCTCAGTCTCGAAGAGGCGCTTGCCGCGCTCGGCGAAAAGACGCCGTTTGTAGTTGAACGGGACGACGTCGAGCTGGCGCACAAAAAAGAATACGTCGACGCCCTCTTCCAAAGGGACGACGACGAAGCCCTCGCGCTCGCCCTGCTCACCATTTACGAACTGCTCGACGAGAACGGCGCGCCGCGCCGCTACGACCCTGCCATCGCGGTTAAAACAATGAGGGATCTGTTCGAGACGGCGGTTCTTGGGCGGCTTGCCGGTTCCTACGTTGCCGCCCGGCTGGCGCTGGAAAGCGCCGACGGTTTTTGCTATTACCTTTCCGGCGGCAATCACCACGCGCGCTACGACGGAGGGGCGGGTTTCTGCGTACTCAACGATATGGTTTGGACGGCGCGGAAGATCCAGCACGAGGGAAGGGCGCGCCTCGTCTGGATTATCGATGTCGACGCGCACAAGGGGTGCGGCAGCGCCGAGCTGGTCGACTTTATCCGCCGCGGCGTCAATCCCCATCGCTTTGAAGCGGGCTGCGACATCATCACGCTCTCCGTCCACATGGCGCGGGGCTGGCCGCTGGACGCCGAAACGCTCGCCGCGTCGCTCCCCGGCCGCGCGCCCAGCATCCCTTCGGACATTGAAATCCCGATAGAGGCGGGCGAGGAGGCCCTTTACAATCAAAAGCTTAAAGAAGGCCTGGGGCGGCTTTCGCGCTTGTCGGGGGAACGGACCTGCGACCTCGCCATTGTGGTGGACGGCGCCGACCCTTACGAAAAGGACGGGCTTGAATCGTCGGCCCTCCTGCGCCTAACGCTGGCGCAACTTGTTGAACGCGACAATCTGATATATGCTTTCTTGCGTGCGCGGGGGATAAAGAGCGCGTGGCTCTTGGCCGGAGGTTACGGGGAACGCGCCTGGGAGCCCGCCGCGTATTTTTTGCACTCGCTGACCGACGGGGAGGACTAAATGGATCAGACGACAGAAAATCTTGCCAAGCTTGGAGTGATGATACCGCAGGTGTCGGTCCCTTCAAAAAACATCGATATTGAGAAATGGGCGGTCGTCGCGTGCGACCAATTTACCCAGGACAAGGACTATTGGAAGCGGGTGGATGATTTTGCCGGCGGCGCCCCTTCAACATTGAACATTATTTTCCCCGAAGCCTACCTTGGGGACGACGACAAAACACAACGGATAACAAAAATCCACCGCGCGATGGCCGACTATGTAAAAGACGAATACAGCCGGGACAACGCGATGCTGCTTCCGCCGCGCCGCGCCGGCGTGTTCGTCGAGCGGCAGTGTTTGCACGGCGTCCGCAGAGGCTTGATTATCGCGTTTGACCTTGAACAGTACGACTGGCGCAAGGATTCGCACACGCTCATCCGCCCGACGGAGGAAACCATCGTCGAACGGCTTCCGCCCCGCGTCGAAATCAGGATGAACGCGCCGCTTGAATGTCCGCACATCCTCGTCCTGGTCGACGACGACCAAAACATTCTGATGCAGTTGCTCGTCAAGCTTTTGAAGAAAGCGCCTCTCGCTTACGACGGCGCCCTCATGTTCGACGGAGGCTCGGTTTCCGGCAGGCTCCTGTACCGCAAAAATGATTGGGACTTTATCGCCGACACATTAAATCATCTGCTGCGGAGCGCCCAAACGCAATTCGGCTCGGATTTTTTATTTGCCGTAGGAGACGGGAATCATTCGTTTGCCACAGCCAAAGAAGTGTGGACGCGCTACAAAGCCGAGCACGCGGGCGAAGAGGGCCTGGAACATCATCCCGCCCGCTGGGTCCTTGCCGAAATCGTCAACCTGCACGACGGCGCCCTCGTGTTCAAGCCCATCCACCGCCTCTTGCTCAAGGTGAAGTACGAGGCGGCCCTGTCCGCCCTGCGGAAGCTGCCCGATTTTTCGGCGCAAGAGGTCGGCTCGCAAGACGAGCTCGCCAGACTTACCGCGGAAGAAAACACCCCGCATAACCGTTACGGCGTCGTTTCGCGGGACAAGCTCTTGCTCGTCGAATCGCGGGGCGGCTATGCGGCGACGATAGACGTAGATCCGCTCCTGTCCGCGCTGGTAAAGGAAACCGAAGGCGCGGCAATCGACTACATTCACGGAGACGCGCAGCTGTTCGACTTCGCGCGCGGCCAGGCGGCGCAGACCGAAAACGTCGGGATACTCCTCCCCCCCTTCCGCAAAGACGGCTTCTTCAAGAGCGTCGTCAAGAACGGCCCCCTGCCGCAAAAAAGTTTTTCGATGGGCGAAGCGAGCGAGAAGCGGTACTACCTTGAATGTAGGAAGCTGTTTTGTTAGACTGAAAAAACGCCGGCGTGGTGGAATGGCAGACACGGTAGACTCAAAATCTACTGGGCGCAAGCTCGTGACGGTTCAAGTCCGTCCGCCGGCAAGGAATTCGCTAAAAAGTTAGGGACAGGCGCGATTGCGCCGCCTTTGCTCGCAGAGGCTTTTAATCACCGATTTGAAATGATCAAGGCTGATCTTTTCAACTTCGACGGGCACTTGAGTATACTCGTAAAATTCAAACAGCTCCTCGTCGGCAATTTCAAAAACACCCGTGTCAAGCACAACGATCTTTTCAAAGTAGCAAAAGTTTTGCCGCGCGTCGGCGTCGTCCCAGCCGTGGCCCTGTTGATAAATCTCTTTCCAGAGCTTTAAGCCGCCCATGGTCAGATAATAGACGTTTCCGCGCGCGTCAATCTCCTTTTTCTTTTCGGGACTTAACAGCATTTCAGCGCAGTTCGCCGGTTTGGGGTACGTCGCGCCGCTCTTTTCGGTTATTCGGGGCCATTCGGTGTGGCACATGCTTCCGTAAAGAAGCGCCGTGTCGTCGTCCGCATGGGCCCGCAGCCTTTCGCTTACCGCCTTTTCCAGCACGTCGGCGTGAACGTCAAGCCCGGGGTCCAGATACTCAACCTGAACATCGCAATCAAGTTCGGTTTTAATTTCCGGCAGAACCTTTTCAAGCTCAAACCGGAAAATACCGCACGATATGCACGTGAGGGACATCAAAACCTCCTAGAGCAGCTTTTCAGCTGTAACCGGCGTAAAAATCAATTGCTTGTCCTTCGCCGCCGCCGTTCCGGTAAGGCGGTATCCCCGCGGTCCGCCGTCCATTGTCGCGCCCACCACCCAGGCCTTGTCGTTTTTCGCAAGATTTTTCTGGGTAACGTCCATCTTGTAAATGCCGAAAACGACGTTCCCACCGGAAACCTCGCCCTTTCCGGCGATTATCGGGTGCGGAGCCCCGTCCGGTCCGAGCGTTACCAACGACAGAAACGCCGTGCCTTCAACCACTTTCTTGACATCATCGTCAATTACCATAATTTCCCTCCTAAAGGAATAGAATATTGATTGCCATTTGCAACCTGATAGTATCATACTACCAAAAAAATTCATGTCAATAGTTTTATTATGTTTTATCAAAAAAAATGAGTACGTATTGAAATACTACTTGACAGAAGTTTAGTAGGCACATTAACGTTAGCAGGTATGAAAAACATGAGCGAATCGGAATCCGGCGCGTCGCCCTGCGCCGAAAAAATGTGCGCCAATTGCCCCTGCATGGAATTTTGCCCCCTGGACGGCGCGATGCGCATAATCGGCGGCAAATGGAAAATCCCGCTCATCTGTTCGTTGCACCACGACGGGACAACTCGGTACAACGAATTAAAACGCAAGATTCGGGGCATTACCAACACCGCCCTTGCAAGCGCGTTAAAAGAACTCGAAGAGTGCGGCCTCGTCATCAGAAAGCAGCACACCGAAATGCCCGTGCGCGTAGAATACAGCCTGACTCCCATCTGCAACGACCTTCTGCCCATATTAACCGAGCTTGCCAAGTGGGGCATAAAAATCCACGACGATCAACCCTGAGCCGCCTAGCGCCCCGCCCCCGTCCGGCAGCTGATGCGTTTCCGATACAACGGCGACCCAGTTGATCGCCATGTCCAATTGATCCTGGCGTTTTCCAGGCATCCAATTCGTCCCTGACATAAAAATCTCCTTCGTGTGCCGCGGCTTCCATAGCCGCGCGTTGTTGTA
>JAITNO010000053.1 GCA_031290405.1 Spirochaetaceae bacterium | reverse complement strand
GGTACGGCACATCGGGGACTTTGTTCGCCCAATCCGCCGCCCTTGCGCGGGTAGCGCACTTCGTCGTGCACACGCACCGCGACAGTCCCGTTGCATTGGGTCTGTAAATTTGCGCCGCTATTCGCGGCGTGGCGCTGCGCCCCCAGCAATGCGCCTTGTGTTTGAGGGTTGCGCTCCCCCGCTTTGGGGTCTCTCGTTGGGGGGTGTGGGGGGGCGTTGCGGGGGGGCGCGCCCCCCCGCTTGGGGGGTAGCGTAGTAGACCGCGCAGCGGCTACGGAGCGCAGGGGGGCGCGCCCCCCTCCTCCCCTCTTCCTCTTTACTAAAACAAAGCTGAAAGCTGGGGAGGGCGGCTTGCGGACAAAAAGCCTATTGCTGGGGGCTTAGCCCCGTAGGGCGCAAAAAGCGCCTGTGGCGCTGGCGCTGGCGCTTTCTAGGCGTTTTGTCTGCGGCGGGACACCTCGTCGATGGGCTGAAAGCTGCCGTTGCGGACGGCGGTGGGGATGTCGATGTTGTCGAGGTAGGTGTTGTGCGCGGCGCCGGTGAGGCCTTTTTTTTTGGCTTGCCCGCTGAACATGGTGAACTCTTCGCCGAAGAGGCCGCCTTGTTTCTTTTCTTTTTCGTCTTGTCTGCCGTCTTCGAGGGCTCTGGCCGCCGCGTTTTTGAAGCCTGTGGCGATGACTGTCACCTGGATGTTGTCTTTCATGGTTTCGTCGACGATCCAGCCGGCTTTTATCATGGCGTCTTCGTCGGCGTTTTGGGTAACGATGCCGACGGCTTCCTCGAATTCGGGGATGGAGAAGTCGGCGCTGGAGGTTACGTTGACGAGCACGTGGCGTGCGCCGTTGATTTTGGTTTCCTCAAGCATGGGGTTGTTCATGGCGGCGCAGGCGGCGTCGGAGGCGCGGTTTTCGCCGGAGCCGAAGCCTATGCCCATGAGGGCGTCGCCTTGTCCTTCCATGAAGGTTTTGGCGTCGGCGAAGTCGATGTTGATTTCGCCTTCGCGGTTTATGAGGTCGGAGATTCCCTGCACGCCCTGGCGGAGTACGTCGTCGGCCTTTCTGAAGGCGTCTTTCATGCCGACGTGCTTGTCGACGATTTTTAAGAGGTTCTGATTGGGAACGACGATGAGGGTGTCTACGGCGTCGCGCAGTTTGGCGATGCCCTCTTCGGCGAGGCGCATTTTCTGCTTGCCTTCGACGGCGAATGGTTTGGTGACGACGGCGACGGTGAGGATGCCGAGCTCGCGGGCGATTTGGGCGATGACGGGGGCGGAACCGGTGCCGGTGCCGCCGCCCATGCCGGTCGTGACGAAGACCATCTGTACGCCGCGCAGGGCGTTTGCGATCATTTCGCGGTCTTCCATGGCGGCGTTTTCGCCGATTTCGGGTCTGCCGCCGGCGCCGAGGCCGCGCGTAAGCTTCCCGCCGATGGGCAGCTTGAAGTCGCACTTGCAACGGTTGAGCGCCTGCTGGTCGGTGTTGACCGCGATGAAGCGGACGTTTAAGAGTCCGCACTCGATCATGCGGGTGATGGCGTTGCACCCCCCGCCTCCTGTGCCGATGACTACGATGATTGTAGGACTCGGACCTGAAATTTCTTCTTCTGTAACGTTAATGATGTTCATAATCCCCTCCCGAAGATTTTTGCTAAATATATTCTTTTAGTGTCTCTAAAAAAATTCTCTTCTTATCCAGCCGGCCATCCTTTTCAAGATGTTCAGCGAACTGCCTTCGCGCTTTGAACCGCCGTGTTCGTCGCGTCCCTCGCGTATGTCGCCTTCGATGATAAGCCCGACGGCGGTGGCGTATTCGGTGTTCTTGTAATCGTCGGAAAGTCCGCCTGAGCAGAGTGGCGCGCCGACGCGGACGGGCATTCCGAAGACGTGGGCGGCTAAGTCGGCGGCCCCCAAGAGGTTCGCGCCGCCGCCGGTAAGCACGATGCCGCCGGAAAGCGGCCCCCCGCTGAACATTCCCTCGAGTCTTTCCTTGACGAGGGCGTAGGTCTCCTTCATCCGCGGCTCGATGATCTGGAGGATGACGGAGCGAGGGATGGGAAAGGGCGCGCGTCCGCCCATGCCGGGGACGATGATCTCTTCGTCAAGGCCTTCCATGAGCGGCGCCCAGCAGCAGCCGGCCTCGACTTTGATCTTTTCCGCGGCTTCGAGCGAAACGTTGTTCATGATCGAAATGTCGCCGGTAACTTGGTTGCCGCCGACGGGTATGGAGAAGGTTAGGTTGGGCACTCCGTTTTCGTATACGAGTACGTCGGTGGTCCCGCCGCCTAAGTCGACGAGCACGACGCCTAAGTCCTTTTCTTCTTCGGTAAGGACGGCGCTGCCGGCGGCAAGGGTCTGCAGGACGAGTCCGTCGACGACGAAGCCCGCGCGGTTGACGCACCGGACGAGGTTCTGGGCGCTCGTTCCCGAGCAGGTGATGATGCTGACTTCGCTTTCAAGGCGGACGCCTATCATGTCAAGCGGATTGCGGATGCCGCTTTGGGAATCGACGATGTAACTTTGCGGCACGACTTCGAGGATTTCTCTGTCGACGGGGAACTTGACCGCACGCGCGGCGTCGATGACCCGTTCAATGTCGGCCTCGCTGATCTCGCGCTGCTCGCGGTTCTTCCCGTTCACGGCGACGACGCCGCGGGAAATCTTGCACTCGACGGAGGGGCCGCCTATGCTTGTCCAGCAATGTTTTACCTCGCGCCCGCTCATCAATTCGGCGGCGCTTACCGCGTCGGCAACGGAACGGAGCATCGACTCGATATTGACGACCGCGCCCCGGCGCATACCCAAAGACGGAGACATTCCCACGCCGCGTATCTCCAGACCGCCGCTTTCGCTTCTGGTCCCGACGACCGCGCATACCTTTGTCGTGCCAATATCCAAACCAACTATAAAATCGTCGTTAGCCAGAATAACCCTCCCAAAACGAGGATTGGGGATTTTCCCCTCTCCCCCCTCTTATAGTGTAAGATGCCGTTCCCGTTCTAAAATCAACTTCGTCAACATCGATTCCCTTTTCTTTTAACACATCAAGCAATAAAAGCATATACCGCAACGATTCTTCCGTAAGTTCCGCGCCCATCCGTATTTTTACGGGGCTGTGCATGGGATATAAAATCAAATCGTAATTGTCTGATGTTTTTTTATGTATATGGATTTCCGAAATTACTGAAAGCAATTGCGGCGATTTTTCCCCCAAGTCACTTATATTTTTTATCAACGGTGTAAGAAAAGGCGGCAGGCGCAATCCCGTCCTGACATTTTCAAACACCATGCCTGACAGTATAGGCAAATGCGCGGGAATTGCAAGCCCCCCCTTCTCGCCTATCTGAAAGACAACGCCGTTTTTATCGAACACGACAAGCGTTTGCCTGCCGTCCACTTCAGCCAGGGCAAGCGCGGCGCTCTTCCTTTCGCGCAAAACAATCGACACCGTGTCGGGGAATTTCTTGACTATTTCCACATCCCCGACCTGCGGTATATAGCCGAGCATATTCTCTGCGTTTTCCGCGTTAAAAGAAAAGTATGATGTGCGCGGCGTTATGCCCGCCTGGCCAAGCACGACCCTCCTGTCGAGACTGTCAATTCCTCTAATCTCAACAACCGAAAGAGGCAGGGCCGGATTTACGGCAAAGAGCCAGATCAATTCTCCCGCCAAGAGGCACGCGCAG
>JAITNO010000027.1 GCA_031290405.1 Spirochaetaceae bacterium | reverse complement strand
GACTTTGTTCGCCCAATCCGCCGCCCTTGCGCGGGTAGCGCACTTCAACGTGTAAGTTCCCCGCGACAGTCCCGTTGCATTGGGTCTGTAAATTTGCGCCGCTGTTCGCGGCGTGGGGGCTGGCCCCCGCTGGGGGGGTAGCGCGCGACGCAGTGCGCGCGTAGGGGGGGGCTCCCCCCTCCTCATGTGCATTAAATTCGATAAGATCGCCTGATCGGACGCGGTCGGAAGCCCTCGCGCGGGCGCCGTTAACCGTTACCGCTCCCTTGCGGAGCAGGCGGTGGAGCGCGGAGATGGGCAGGGCGGGGCGGGCTTTGCGAAGGATGCGGTCGAGCCGTCTGCCGTCGTCGTCGGCGCCTGCGGTGAGGGTGTTTTTTATCACGGCGGCGGGGGGCTCGTGGGGACGCCGGCCTCCCGGGTCGCTGCCGCCGGCGATATGCGCCTCCTCGTGGTTGCCGTTCGACGCTGGCGTCAATGTGGCTGTGCTTTGTACCATGCGCCTATTCTAATGCCGTCTCCGCCTGCTTGCAAGGGCGCTCTGCGGGCTTTTTTGCTGCGCTCCGCGGGCTTGCGCCTTGTGCGGTATGTCTTGCGTCCCTGTGGTGCGTTTCGGAGTTGTGGGTTTTTTTATGCTGTGGTCTGGGATGGGGGCTCCTCCTTCTTTGGCGCCGCTCTTGTCGTGGGGGTTTTTTTCCTCTACAATCAAACGATGCTTGGTCCTGCGGTGAATGCTTTGGTGATTGTTGTCTGCGCCCTGTCGGGCGCGTTTTTGGCGAAGGGGATCCCCCGTCGCTTTGAAGAAATCGTAACGAAGGCGATTGGGCTTGCGACGATCTACATCGGGCTGAAGGGGGCTTTCGACAATCAACACCCCCTCCTGCTGATTATGAGTCTGGCGATTGGCGCGGTTGTGGGGGAGGCGGCGGGCCTTGACGCCTTGATGCGCCGCCTGGGGGACGCGGCGGAACGGAGGCTGGGCGGGAGAAGCGGGGGCGCGGCGTCGAAAGCCTCTCCCGCTCGTTCTTTTTCCAAGGGTTTTGTGCAGGCGAGCATTCTGTTCTGCTCGGGGGCGATGGCGATTGTGGGCTCGATGCAGAGCGGCTTCTACGGCAACCACGATACGCTCTTTGCGAAGTCGGCGCTGGACGGCGTGATTTCGGTGGTGTTTGGCGCGACGCTGGGGATTGGCGTGGCGTTTTCGGCGATTCCGGTTTTTCTGTACCAGGGTGGCATCGCGCTTGCCGCCATGTTCGCCGGCGATCTTGCGTCGGAAGAGATGATCCGCGAGATGTCGGCGGTGGGCAGCTTGCTGGTGGCTGCCATCGGCTTTAACTTCCTCGATGTTAAGGAGATTCGCGTGGCGAATTTGATTCCGGCGGTGTTTGTGCCGCTGGTGTACTTTCCGGTTGCAGGCTGGCTCTTTCGGTGAGTTTTTTTGGGTTTCCTTTTTTGCGGGATTCTGTTTCCTTCGCGCTGGTCGGCGAAAGCGGGACGGGCAAGAGCTATCAGTCGAAGTTTGTGGCGGCAAAGTATAAGATTGATCTGATCATCGACGATGGGCTTCTGATTAAAAACGAGCGGATTCTGGCTGGGCGTTCGGCAAAAGAAGAAAGCACGATTGTGGCGGCGGTAAGGGCGGCCATGTTTGTGGATAAGAAGCGTCGCGACGAGCTTGCCCGCAAACTGCAAACCGAAAAATACGAACGGGTGCTGATTTTGGGCACGTCGGAGAAGATGGTGCGAAAGATTACGGCGCGCTTGCAGCTTCCGATTCCATCGAGGATCATCAAGATTGAAGACTTTGCCAAAGCGCGGGAGATAGACACGGCCTTGAGGGTAAGGCGGGTTGAGGGTAAGCATATTATTCCCCTGCCGTCGACGGAGGTTAAGAAGGAATACCCTGAAATTTTTCTGGACGGGCTTCCGATTGTCAAGGGCAGGGTGCCGCAGGCGATTGGGTTTATTCCCCAGTCGCACGAAAAGTCGCTTGTGCGTCCTCCCTATGCGGTTAAAACGAAGATTGCACTCTCGCAGTATTCCTTTGGTTTGATGATTGAAAACTGCGTGGGGGAGTTCAATCCTTTTATTAAGATAAAGGAAAGCGACATTTCCGACTGGAAGGCGGGGTACCGGCTTATTATGACTATCGATACGCCGATGGGGATGCGCCTTGAAAAAAATATTGATGAATTAAAACGCTTTGTTACCGATAATATAGAAAGGTTTACCGGAATACTTATTGAAGAGGTTTTTGTTGTCATAGACAAGATTATTGACCTTGCATGAAGGAAGGATGTAGATGAAAAAACATTTTGGGTTAATTTTGCTGTTGGCGGCTTTTACCTGCCCTGTCTTTGCCGATTCGGCTTATGCCGGTCCGTCGGGATTGTCCGCCGAGGTGCAAGTGCGTACTTCGCTGTTCGACATTACGTGCCAAGGCGGCGGGTCGGCGGCGGAGGCGCTCCTAAAGGAGCTTGAGCTGAGGTTCGAGGTTTACAACCGGCTCTTTCGCTTCAACACGAGTCAGCTGAAGGGGCCCCTTAGGGTTCGCGCCTTTACGGACAAGGGCGCGTACGACCGCTATGTGACCGAAAAACTGGGCGCGGCTAGGGAAGGGGCTGTGTATCTGCACTACAATCAGGCTGAAAAGAGAGAGCTTATCGTCAACCTGGGGAGCCCGGAGCTTGACCGCGTGTTCCCCCATCAGTCTTTTATTCAGTTTTTGCGTTCGAACATTTCCTATCCGCCGTCGTGGATACGGGAAGGCTTTGCGATCTATTTCAGCAATTTGAAGTATAACCGCGAGCTGGGGAACGTCGAATATGAAGAAAACCTGGCCTGGCTGGAAACGGTGAAGAGCCTGTTGCGCGAACGGCGGGAGCCTTCGTTCCAGTCGGTTTTGCTTGCCGACGTAAGTGGGCCGCCTGAGAATTTTCATCCGGCGGCATGGGCGCTTGTTTCGTTCTTCCTTAACGCGGGCGGCAACGGGGATTATTTCCGTTCGCTCACCGAATCGTTTCTTTTGATGAAGAGCGAAGGGAACGCCGCCGAGAACGACCAGATTGTGCTTGACCGGCTTATCAGTTGGACGAGCCTGCAAAAGATGCACGACGATTATGCGGCCTACGTCATGGGCCGCAAGACGTTTAACGAAATTGTTGACGCGGGGCAGCAGAATTATGCGGCGGGCAACTACGACCAGGCGGAGGTCTGCTTTCTTGAGGCCCTCCGCGCGAAGCCGCACTACGCGCCTTATTATTATCTGGGGCTTATCGCGTACACGCAGAAGAAATACGACATTGCCGACCAGTACTACCGTTCGGCGGAGCTGCTGGGCGCGGACAAGGCGCTTGTCCAATATGCGCTTGGCGTAAACGCGGCGAGCGCGGGGCGAAACAACGAGGCTGTTCAGTACTTGAATAACGCCTCGTATCTTTCGCCGGAGCGTTATCGCGACAGGGTTGCCGAGATACTGAAAAAGCTTGCGCCGCCGGCGGCCGACGCGCCGGTTGCCGCCCCGTCCCCGGCGTTGCCGTCTCCTCCTGCTCCCTTGGGATTGCCTCCGTCGTCGACGCCTTTTGCGCCGGCGCCCGGCTGGTAGGCGCTTGCAATTATTTTTGATTGTGCGCTAGAATGCCTTCGCCTTCCAAAGCGAGGGCAATCGGCCTTCGGGCTGACGCGGCGGTGGTGGAACTGGTAGACACGCCAGCTTGAGGTGCTGGTGCCGAGAGGTATGGAAGTTCAAGTCTTCTTCGCCGCAAAAAGAGCGACAGTCCGCAGGGCTGTCGCTTCTTTTTGTATGAGAGCGAAGAAGACTTGAACTTCCGAGCCCGCGCCGACCAACGGGAGGGAAAGGCGCCATGGAGGGCGCCGACAGCGGGCGAAGGCGGCCCGGAGGGAGCGGACAGGAGGTCCGCGACCGGAGGGGTTCAAGTCTTCTTCGCCGCAAAAAGAGCGACAGTCCGCAGGGCTGCCGCTCTTTTTTGGCCTGCCGGCGCGTCCTTACCAGGGCCAGTTCTCGTCAATGGCAATGGTTTTGGAGAAAAGCCGTTTGTATGACTCGGTAGCCGCGTAGCACGCCGCCGCCGAGTTGTTGCCGCTCCTGTTGAAGTTGACGTCGACGGCGCCATACACCACGCCTCCGGTCTTGACCAGACGGATGGGGCCACGGACATACAGGCCGCCCCCGTAGTTCCCCGCCTGGTTTCGGCCAATCGCCGCGTTGCCGGTCAGCGTAAACTCCCCGCCCAACAGGTACAGCCCCCCGCCGTCATTATAACAGTAGTTGTCGCTTACCGCCGCGCCGCCGCCCAGGATCACGACGCCTTTGTCGGAATAGATGCCGCCGCCATAGTAGGCGTTGTTCTTCTGCACCCGTGCGCTGTCGGACAAGGACACCCGGCCTCCTTCTTTCACATAGACGCCGCCGCCCATGCTGTTCAGCTGTGAGGCCTTTCCGTTGCCGTCAATGGACGCGCCTTCGCTCATCCGCAGTTCCCCGCTTAAAACGGCCGCCCCCGAGCCTTTTATCGATCTTCCGGGTGTGGGTTGATTTCCTGTAAGGCGGCTTTGTCCGCGCATATCCAGGAGGCCGCCATCCACCTGTACGAGGGACAGGGTGTTGTCCAGCAACCCCCGCAGGACAATCGACCCGTCCAGCGTCAGCGTTTCGCCGCCGTCCAGGATGAACATCGTGCCCGTACCGCTCAGGCTCAGCTCTATCTCGCCTGTCCCCTCTATCGTAGTCAGCGTGAGCGCCGCGCCTGACGGGAGCGAGAGCGCATTGGGCGACACCGTCTCGTCGCGGTCAAGCGCGATGGTGTATGCCCCGCCCGAGACGGCATGGGAGGCCAGCCATGCGGCGGCCCGCGTAAAGACGGGCCCCTCCCCGCCGAGGGCAACCGACGTAACGCCGGACGCTCCCTTCACGAACAGCCCCGCCTCGCCGGGCTCTGCTGGCGGAGCCTCCGGTTCGGCGGGCGGAGCGTTGGGCTCCGCGGGCGGAGCGCTGGGCTCTGCGGGCGGAGCGTTGGGCTCTGCCGGCGGAGCGTTGGGCTCCGCGGGCGGAGCGCTGGGCTCTGCGGGCGGAGCGTTGGGCTCCGCGGGCGGAGCGTTGGGCTCCGCGGGCGGAGCGTTGGGCTCTGCGGGCGGAGCGTTGGGCTCTGCGGGCGGAGCACTGGGCTCTGCGGGCGGAGCGGCGGGCTCTGCCGGCGGAGCGTTGGGCTCTGCGGGCGGAGCGTTGGGCTCTGCGGGCGGAGCGTTGGGCTCTGCGGGCGGATCCTCAGGCTCGGCGGGAGGCGACTCGGGGTCGGCGGGGTCGGCGGGGTCGCCTGGAGAGCCCGGGTCGTCTGGGTTGTCAGGGTCGTCGGACTCATCAGGATCGACGAGGTCGTCCGACTCATTCGGCGTGGCAATATCGCCGGGTGCGTCGGGCTCGTCGACCGTTACAGACTGATCGGACGACATTCGGGGCCCTGCTGGATTGCCGCAGCTCCCCATAAAAAGACTCGCGCAGCACAGCGCGACCGACAACGTTTTAACCAAAATACGTTTCATATAAACTCCTTAAAAAAAGATGTAAGCCTGTTTTGAAACCGGCTCACCGTATTAACGCGCGCGGATGATTGTTGCTTTAGTCAAAGAGCAAAGAAAAGAGAACAAAGGGGAGAGGCTTCCCTACGGAGGGTAAGAAGCTCCGCACTATGGCGTTGATCCTTCCAACACGGCGTGTTGAGAGGCTCCCGACGGTAGGGTGGAGAAGTCCCCCCGCACCCGCGTGGGGCTTGTCCCCCCCGCCTCCGTCTACAAAAAAAGCCCGCCGGCTCATCGCCGACGGGCTTTTACACTTCATGTTTTACTTACTTTACCCACCTCAGGATGACCACGCCGGCACTGCCGGCATCGCCTCTTCCGTTCCCCGGGCCGCCGTTGCCGGGACGGCCTGACCTGCCGCCGCCTGCGCCGTGGTCGCCGCGATTGAATTTCCGTAATTAACGGAAACCGGACGGCCTTTTTTATACTTGGGCGCAACGAATGGAATCCCATGCGAAACTTCTGTTTCAATGATGGCGTTTAGCGCGTCTTCGGCCATGAGCACGGCTTCTTCTTCGGATGTTCCGCAGGTTTTTACATTCGGTTTGTCCGGGAAATTGACAATATACAATCCGTCGTCGTTCTTATTGATTTCACAAAAGTAAACCATTTTTTCCTCCTAAACCTTGATGTCGGCTTCTTTTAAGATTTCTTTTGCAAATACTCCCAAATCAGTATTCGCGTGAAATGGAACCGAAACAGGGCGAAAACCTTCTTTACAAAAAATATAATGAGACCCTGAAGTTCTATCATGGATCCAACCATGTTTTTTGAGGAGTTTCATTACTTCTTTATTCGTCATGGCTATGACTCTACCGCATCTTCCCCCAAACGGCAAGCTCCCCCAAAACAAAGCCCGCCGGCATCCCCGGCGGGCCTTCACTCGTACATCTCTTGCTCTCTTACTCTCTTCTCTTACTCTTCACTTTGCTCACTGCTTCGTCCACGTCTCGCTTGGCGGGGACCGCGTATACGATCCCTCGAGTTTGCCGCCGGCATCGTAGGCGCTTATCAATTTGCCGGGGAATGCATTGGCATCTTGAATGTCGACGCCGTCGGGCAAGGTTACGCTGGCAAGGGCGGTGCAACTGTCGAACGCATACGCCACGATGGTCTGGGCTGCCGGGAGGCTCACGGTCACAAGGGAGGTGCACTTGAAGAACGCGTCCCCCCCGATGATCTGGGCCGCCGGTAGGCTCACGGTCACAAGGGCGGCGCACTTGTTGAACGCGCCCCCCCCGATGGTCTGGGCTGCCGGGAGGCTCACGGTCGCAAGGGAGGTGCAGGTGGAGAACGCGCCATCCCCGATGGTCTGGGCCACCGGGAGGCTCACGTCGACCAAGGCGCAATTCTGGAACGCGCTCGCCCCGATGGTCTGGGCCACCGGGAGGTCCGCGGTCGCAAGGGAGGTGCAATTCTGGAAGGCGCCATTCCCGATGGTCTGGGCCGCCGGGAGGCTCACGGTCGCAAGGGCGGTGCAGTTGTTGAACGCGTTATTCCCGATGGTCTGGACCCCCGGCAGGCTCACGGTCGCAAGGGAGGCGAAGTAGTTGAACGCGCCCGCATCGATGTTACTGACGCTTACCGGCAGCGCGATGCCTTTGACGTAGGCGTTGGTTTTTATGGTGGCGGGCATCGTGCCCGCAAAGCTGTTGCTGGCGTCGCTCAAATCCAGCGAGACATAGGCGCCGGCGGCGGTCACTTCGTTGCTGATAGACGCCATTTGCGCGCCCAGCCCGCCGGCGTTGATTATCTTGACGCGGGCGGGATTTGCCACAGCGTTGGCGCCGGCATAGTTGGCGACGATAAAGCCGTCAAGGTCGGCGCAACTGCTGCCGTGCTCAAGGTAATCATAGACCGGTTCAGGGGGTTCACCGATCGTTATCCCATTGCCGTAGCTTACGGCGCCTGCCGGGGTAAAGAGGTCATCGGGCGGCGGCAGGATGATGGCCGCTCCCGTCCCGTCGATTACCAGCTCCACGTCGTCGCCCACCGCGATCGGGGGCAGCAGCAGGCCGGCGGGCTGCGCACTCAGCATGATGGTGTAGCTGCCGTAGCGAGCCTTATCGCCGTTGGCGTCGAGGAAGGTCAGCGCGTTCGTCAGGCCGTCGGCGCTTGCCGCGTCCACGCCTTCGACGGGGGCGGGGTTGTTCCCCTCGTAAAGCCCGGGGCCGCGCGCCGCTGTCGGGTCCAGCACCGCCACGCTGAGGGCGCCGCCGGGGGAGGCGGTGGTCCAGCCTTGCGGCCCCAGCGGATTGTCGTTCAGGCCGTTGCGGATGACCCAGACGGGCTTATCGCCTGCCCACGCGTCGTCCGCCAGGCCGAAGGGGGCGTATTCCATCTTGAAAGAGGCCGTCGTCGCCGTGCCCGCCTGCGGCGTCGTCAGCATGTACTCCGCCGTGCCGCGCGTCGTGTGCGGCTTGCTGGAATCGGTCCTGTTCGCGTCGTTGTAGTCTTTAATCTCATCCCCGTTAAAAGACGCGGCGTTCGACAGCAGCGACAGGTCGCCCCAGTACGTCGCGCCGCCCTTCACGCCGGCCTCGGCGTCGATCAGCGGCTTGACGCCGTTGCCCTTCGCCGCCCGCAGCGCGTCGTCCGGCCCCAAGGCGCCGGCCTCGTCGCCGCCCAGGACGACGCGGAACGTGTAACTCGTCTTTTCGTCAAGGCCGACGGTCTTTGCCAGACGCCCGCTCTGCCGCGTCGCCGCGCCGCCCGCGCCGTTCTTCACGAAGGCCGCGTCGACCACGAGCGGCGTCATCGCGAGCGAAAACCGGCTTGCGCCGGCCTCCGCCGACATCGTTTTGCTCAGGTATCCCGAAACCAGCAGCGTCGGCTGGTTGCCGGGCCCCACGGGCGCCTCCGCGTCTTCCAGATGGCCGCCCAAGAACAAAAAGTGATAGGTGTGCCCCTTGAGGATGTCCGCGCTCAAGTCGCCCGAGACGCGGGTTTCGGCAAAGCGCCACACGGCGCCCGGGTTCGACTCGTCCACCGCGATGAGCTGATAGACGTTGCGAACGCCCCTCTGCGTGCTCTTGACGTCCGCGAGGCCC
>JAITNO010000009.1 GCA_031290405.1 Spirochaetaceae bacterium | reverse complement strand
GGCGTTGCGGGGGCTGGCCCCCGCAGGAGGGGTAGCGCGCAACGAAGTGCGCGCGTAGGGGGGGGCTCCCCCCTCCTCCCCTCTTCTCTTCTCTGTGAAAACAAAGCCGAAAGCTGGGGAGGGCCGCTCGCGGCTCCAAGGCGTATCGCTGGGGGCTTAGCCCCGTAGGGCGCAAAAAGAGCCTGTGGCTCCGCCCTTGAAACTGTCGCGCTTTTCGCGTAGGGTGAGCCTACAAAAGAAATGAAAAAGCTTTGTATGATGCGTTATGTATGTTTGGTTGCTCTGTTTGCTTGTTCGGCGATGGGGCTTTTTGCGTTCGGCTCGGGCGAGCAGGCGGAGAAGCCTTTGCTCGAAAAGTCGTGGCTGGTGGCGATTACGGAGTTTGACGTGTCGGGCTTGCCGCCTTCTCAGGCGGTGACGGGCGCGGTTATTGCGCGGCAGCTTACGGATCGTCTCTCCGGTCTGGACTATAGGTTGCGCGACGTGAAGGAATACGATTACCACTGGACGGCGGCGTGGCTGCGCGCGCAGACTGTGGTGGCGAAACAGATTGCGGAAAAGCGGGCGCAGCGGGACAAGCTGGCCTTTGCCGGTTATGCGGACTGGCGGTATGAGCGCGAGGCGGAAAAGATCGACGTGGAGATTGCGGAGCTGCACGAAAAGCTTGACGCGGCGGAGCTTGACTCGCCTGAGGTTGCGACGATTCCGCGCTTTATGGTGACGGAGGACAATGCGAAGGGGATTTTCCCCGCGCCGCCTGCGCCGGGGGGTGAGTATTTCTTTTGCGCGGACAATAAGACGAATGGGCTTTTGCGCGGCAAGGTTTTGGACTTCCACGGGCGTCTGCTTGTCGAGGTGGAGCTGTGGACGGTGTGGACGCGTTCATACGCGTATAAGGACAACATTGTTTTTTCGATTGAGGACATTGACCGCGCGCTCTATGAATTGACGACGAAGCTGATCAATTCGATGAGCGGCATGGGGCCGGCGGAATTGATTGTGAGCGCGGAGCCTGCGGAGGCGGCGATCATCGTCGACGACATTCTTACCGGCGACAAGGGGAAGACGCCGACGATTCAGAGGACGCCGGGTCCGGTGGAGGTGACGGTCTACGCGGACAAGTTCATTCCGGCGACGGAAACGTTGGAGTTGAACGCGGGGGAACGGGTGGATATGGCGGTAAAGCTGAACGCGATTCCGACGGGCTCCTACACGGTGGATACGGCGACGGGTGAGCCGGCGTCGGTGTACGAGGGATCCGAATATGTGGGAGAGACGCCGCTTACGCTGAAGGGGCCGCTGGGCTCCCACGGCCAGGTGAGCGTTCAGACTGAGGACAATCGCTCGGCGCAGTCGATCTTTGAGATTGTCGACCGCTCGACGGTTACGCTTGACCCTAAGGTTCCCCCGCCTTCGGACCGGACGGAAAAGGCGCGGAAGAGTTTCTACGGGGCCTTCGGGCGGTTCTGGATTGGCTTTCCGGTGGCGTTTGTGCTGTGGGGGATCTCGGGGACCTACATACAGACGTACAACATAGCGCGGGATGCTGCGCACTTTGACCAGGCGAACACGTGGCAGTGGGTGAGCATTGGGGCGTGGATTGGCTTTGGGGTTCTTCTGCTTGATGTGCTTGTCCGCTTTGCGATCTACATCTATCAGGGGAACAGGGCGGGGGCGATTTTATCGCCTAAGGAGAGCGCGGAGCCTGCGCCGCTTTCGTTGCAGGAGGCGCCGGCGGCGGCGCCGGGGGGGCCTTAAATGGGGGGCGCTATGTCTAAATGGTTTGTTATGGCGCTTGCGCTTGTTGCAAGCGGGTTTTCGGCGTCTTTCGCGCAGGATTTGGAGCTGCCTTTGATCGTCTCGGCTCAGGGTAAGAGTTTTGTCATTGGGAACGGGGGCCGGTCGGACACCTACTGGACGGGGCAGTTGAGGGAAGAGCGCATCAGGCTGTCGACGGACGATATGCTGCAAACGGGCAAGGGGGATTTTGTGCAGGTGTCGCTCCGGGGGAGCGACGCGCTGCTCTACCTTGCCGAAAACACGTCGATCATCTACACGGGCAATCCGGCCAAGCAGGACACCTTCACGCTGGTGTACGGGAGGATTCGCATCCGCTCGCAGGGCGGCGCGCGCCCCATCGTCGTGCTAAACGGGAACAGTTCGGCTGCGATAAGCGGCGGCGACGTCAACATCGAATACATCTACGCGCCGGCGGCGCCGGCCACGCAAAAGCCGGTGTTGCGTCTGAGCGTGATTCCCAGCGCCCTTAAAGACAATGTGACGGTTCTGCCTAAGGCCGGCGATCCGTCGTTTGGCAAGCTTACCCTTGCGCCCGGCGAGACGCTCCTGGTGGACGGTTTTACCTTTAACACGGAGCGGGTTCCGCTTGACAACGCCATCGTCGACTACTGGAACTTCGTCAGCGACCCGAACTATGCGGCGACGATGGGCGGCATGGAGTGGAACCCCGAAATGAGCGACAAGGAGGATCCGGTCGGCGTCCGGCCCTTTGATTTTCAGCAGAGCACGCTGAACCTAAAGACGGGGGCGATTATCGCCGGCTTGTCGCTGGTTCTGAGCGGGATTGTCATGCAGAGCACGGCGCACTTTCTGGGCGATTCGATGGGCAGCAACGCGAACTTAGTCTACAGTCTGGGCTACCTGCCGATAGGCATCGGGTCGTTCACCCTGCTTGCCGCCTATTTCTACAAGACGCCGGCGCGGCCAAACGTCAAGTAAGCCCTTCAGCTTCAGTTGCGGGGGCGCAGCGTAAAGGGCAGCGCGCCCGCCGCGCCGATCTTGCCCAAGATGGCCGAAAAGCCGGCCACCAGGGATTCGTGGGAATTGCTGTAGACGGCCACCGCGCCGTCGACCCAGGGGACGGCCTCAAGATAGGCGGGGCTTAACACGGACAGCACGACGAGCTTCTTCCCCAGCGGACGAATCGCGCGGAGCACGTCGATTCCCTCCTCAGTTTCCAGATAGAAGATGACGATGTCGGCGGCCCGCGCCATCGCCAGGAATTCGCCGGACGCGGGGGCGGTGTACCAATACCGGGGCACGGCGGGGTAGGCGAGCCGCCCGATGGCAAAGAAGTCGAGGTTCTGCCCTGCCAGCAGGATACGCCTGGCGTTTCCGGCGGGTATGGGGAACAGCCCCGCCTCCTTCTCGATAATCGTAACGCTGCGGGCGGCCAAGTCCTGAAAGAACCGCACGCCCTCTTGGTCGGGGACGCCCGCCCTCACCTTGTTCAAGTCGGGAACCGGCGGAACGGCGTTGCCGCCGCGCAGATGCTCAAGCTTTGCTTCGAGGATCTTCCCGGCGGCGTCGCGCACCCGCGCGCGGAATGCCGGCTCCTTCCGCATCGCGTCCAGCAAGTTCACCCAGATCGGCGCGTCCAGCGCGGGTGTGCGCGACATCATGATAAGGTCGTTGCCGGCGAGCAGCGCATCCTTCGCCGTAATCCAGAGCGAGCCTGAACCCGACGTCGCCCCGTTCATCGAAAGGTCGTCGGTAATCACAAGACCGCGAAAGCCTATCCTGTCGCGCAGCACCTCGCCTAAGAAGTACGGCGAGAGCGACGCCGGCGTCGTCCCCGCCTGAGTGTTCGGGAAGGCGATGTGCCCGCTCATAATCGCGGGGATGCCCTCCTTGGCGAGCATCCGGTAGGGGACGAGCTCGCGCTCCCAGAGCGTCTCGAAGTCCGCGCCGATGCGGGGGAGCACGCCGTGCGAGTCCAGCGCCGTATCGCCGTGCCCGGGAAAATGCTTCGCCGTCGGCACGATGCCCGCGGCAAGCTGGCCGCGAGCAAACGCCGCCCCCAGGATCCCCGCCTTCGTCGGGTCGTCGCCGAACGAACGAGAGCTGATCAGCAGGGAGCGGTGGTTCGTGTAGAGGTCAACCGCCGGCGCGAAGTTCATGTTGATGCCGAGCAGGGCGAGCTCCCGGCCGATGTACAGCCCCGCGCGGTAAGCGTCTTCGGGGAAGCCCGACGCGCCAATCGCCATCGCCCCCGGCGTGTCGCTGGTAAGGTCCTTGACGTGCCGGACGAGCCCCCCCTCCTGGTCGGTCGCCACAAAGAGCGGAACGCCCGGCGCGCCGGACATCGACGAACGCTGAAAGGCGCCGACCGTGCGGGCAAGCCGTTCCCCGTCCGCCGTATTCCAGCCGAACACCTTGACCCCGCCGATGTGACGGCGCGCAATCCACTCCTGAATCAGGGCCGAAGGGCCCGCCTCCATCTCCACCCAGCCGAGCATGAACGTCTGCGCCAGCGCATCCTCGTCGCTCATCGCAGCGACAAGCTCCCGCGAAAGCTCCGCGCTGTCCCCCTTGTCCGTAAAACTCAGCCCGAAGGCGCTCGCCGCCAGCAGCAGAAGAACGGCGCAGAAGACCATCCCCCCCAGTTCATCTTTCATCAAACGATTCCCCCTGTTGCCGCACTATAGCGCACAGAGGAGGAGAACGTCTCCCCTCCCCATAGGGCGCCGCCCCCCGCTTTGCGGGTCATTTGTTATAACAAACGGATCATTTGTTATAACAAACGGGTCATCCGCTATAACAAACAGGTCATCCGCTATAGCGAACGGGTCATCCGCTATAACAAACAGGTCATCCGCTATAACAAACAGGTCATCCGCTATAGCGAACGGGTCATCCGCCAGAGCGGAAAAAGCGCTTTCGACGCCGGCGCCGGACGCCTGCGCTCATGGGGGCGCCAACGCCCGCCATTGACAGCCGCCGCGCTTTCATCATACCATTCCCGCAACACGCAATGAACAAAGTGCTCTACGATAAAATCCTCGAAGCGTTCTCCTCCGTGCTGCCCATTACAGCCATCGTGCTTATCGCCAGCGTCGTGCTCGTGCCCATACCGTCGGGCGCCCTCCTCATGTTCATCATCGGGGCCATACTGCTGATCATCGGGATGGGCTTCTTCACCATGGGCGCCGACATGGCGATGATGCCCATAGGCGAAGGCATCGGCATCCAGCTTAC
>JAITNO010000165.1 GCA_031290405.1 Spirochaetaceae bacterium | reverse complement strand
GGGCTATTTCCTTGTCTTTTAATTTGTGGTATACTCCCGCATCATGAATGAAACGGAAGAAAAAGAAAAAAACAGTGAGAAAGACACTGAAGAGGGCGATTGTGCGATACTGATTGCCCTGCGTGGTCGCGGCAGGGGCGGCAGGGGCGGCGGCTTTAACGAGGGGACGCCGGCACTGGACGCGTTTACACGCGATTTGACGGCTCTTGCCCGTGATGGGGTTCTGGACCCGGTTATCGGCAGGGAAAAAGAGATCGAACGCTGTGTTCGCATTCTGGCGCGCCGGACGAAGAACAACCCCATTCTTACCGGCGAGCCGGGTACGGGAAAGACGGCGATTGCCGAGGGCATGGCTCAATGCATGGTTTCCCCTGCGGCGCCGCGTTTTCTTGCGAAAAAGCGTCTGCTGCTCCTGGATATGGGTGCGGTGGTTGCGGGTACGCGCTTTCGCGGGGATTTTGAGGAGCGGATTAAGCGTCTGCTCTACGAAATCGAACTGTCGAAAGATGTGATCCTCTTTATCGATGAGATCCATACTATTGTCGGCGCGGGGAGCGCATCGGGAACGTTGGATGCGAGCAACCTCTTTAAGCCGGCGCTTTCGCGGGGCGTCTTGCAGGTGATTGGGGCGACGACTCTTGCCGAATTCCGCAAATACTTTGAAAAAGACGCTGCTCTTGAACGCCGTTTCCAGGGCGTCGTCGTCGACGAGCCGAGTGTGGATACGACGATCAAGATTTTGGAGGGTTTGAAGGGCCGCTACGAGGCGCACCATTGCATCAGCTATACTGACGAGGCGGTGGCCGACGCAGCCCGCCTTGCCGCGCGCTATATTAGCGGCAGGTTCATGCCGGACAAGGCTATCGACGTTCTTGACGAAGCGGGCGCGATGAAGAAGCTTGCCGAGGGCGTCGACTACGAAGAACCTGAAGACGCTGAATATATTGAGTCGCGGATCCAGTCGCTTGACGCGGAAACGATGGCGATGAGGGCTGCCGGGCGCGAGGACAGGGCTGCGGAATCCCGCGAAAAGGCGCGCGCTTTGCGTCTTGCCCTTGAATCGGCAAAAAACGCGGCCTGGCAATTTACCAACGGCAAGTACGCAGTGAAGGTCGATTCGGCGGACGTCCGCGCGGTCCTTTCGGAGATGACGGGGATTCCGGCGAATCATCTTGAAGAAGAGGAGCAGAAACGGCTGGTCAATCTGGAGAATGAACTTCATTCGGCGATTGTGGGGCAGGAAGAGGCGGTCAGGGAAGTTTGTTCGGCTATCCGCCGTTCGCGTTCGGGCATCTCGGACCCGCGCCGTCCCATTGGTTCGTTTATGCTGCTTGGGCCTACGGGTGTGGGCAAAACGTTGCTTGCCCGCACGCTTGCCCGCGTGGTCTTCGGCGAGGAAAACGCGCTTGTCCGCATCGACATGGCTGACTTTATGGAAAAACACAATGCGGCGCGGCTTACGGGGGCGCCTCCGGGTTATGTGGGCTACGAGGAAGGCGGCGAGCTTACCGAAAAGATCCGCAAAAATCCCTACCGCGTGGTCTTGTTCGACGAAATCGAAAAGGCGCACCGCGATGTCTTCAACCTCCTGCTCTCCATCCTCGAAGAAGGCGAGCTGAAGGACAATCTGGGGCACACGGTGAATTTCCGCAACACGATTATCATCATGACGAGCAATGTCGGCGCGAAAGAGATTTCAGGCGCGTCAAAGATCGGCTTTGACAAAAGCGAAAAGGGGCTTAACTTCAAGGAAATAGAAAACGCGGCAATCAGCGAGGCAAAACGCATCTTCAATCCTGAATTTCTTAACCGCCTGGACGACATCATCGTGTTCCATCCTTTGAACAAGGCCGAGCTGACAAATATCCTCGACATTGAAATCGCGGCATTGAATATGCGCATGATGCAGGAGTGTGGTTATTCCATCAAAGTGTCCGATTCGGCAAAGGAAATTTTGCTGAACAATGACGACAGCGCGAAATACGGCGCAAGGACTCTGCGGCGCGGGGTGCAGCAGCAACTGGAAAAATCGCTTGCCAATTTGATTTTACGGGAACGGTTCGAGCGCGGCACCATCTTCAAGGTGAACGGGCAGGACGGCGCGTTAAAAATTGTTTCAAGCCGTCCGCGGACAAGGGCGGCCCGTCCGGCAGGCGCGGTCGGGAGAAGGCATGGCTAAGGTTGTGTTGAAGGCCGTTGACCTTGACGGCTTTTTGACGGGGCATGACAGGGAAGTAATCGCCGCCATGGACAGGATCTACAGCGAAGTAACGGCGATGTTTTCTCGTTACAGCACGGCGCACGACAACATGGAGCGCGGCAGGGAAGAACAAAACCTTATCCGTTTGTACAACGAAATGGGCAAGGTGATGCAGGATATATGCAAAGATGAGCGATACATCAACGTATACAGCTTCAAAACGCCTCACGAGTCGCACGCCGAAGCGTCCCGCCTTATTGCAAAGCTCCGCGACATTAGAACCGATAAAGAAGAGTTTGTGTACTACGTGCAACGCGCCTACGAACTGCTCTTTAATTTCGCTTGGGGAGGAAGCCGCGGCGCTGAAAAAAATCATCTTATCATTAAAACGCCGGTAACCGTTCCTGTGCAGAATTATGCCGTGCATAAAATCCCCAACATTGATTCGCAAATCGAGAATACCGTTATGTGCGTGTTGCTGCGCGGTGCGCTCTTGCCGTCAATCATAATGTCAAAAGAGATAGAAGAGTATTCATCGTCGGCTTACGTTACGCCGTTCGCGCTTTTTAGAATTAAAAGAGACGAGACAAAAAAAGAAAACAACATGGAGTACATTCTTGATCTGGATCGATCGTATGTTGACGCGTCGCTCCTTGATGGAAAAGATTTGATTTTCGCCGACCCGATGAACGCGACCGGCGGCAGCCTTGTTACCGTTGTCAAATACTTGATGACTGAAGGGGTGCGTCCCCGTTCGGTGCATTTTTTCAACGTCATATCGGCGTTGAAGGGGGCGCTTCGCGTCGTCCGCGCGATTCCGCATTGCAGCGTGTGGACGCTCTGGATGGACCCCGTTTTGAACGAAGCGGCCTACATACTCCCCGGCCTGGGCGACGCGGGCGACCGCATAAACGGAAAAGACGAAAAGCCTCCGGGCAGAAACATCCTGCAGCTTATCGCAAACTACGGCAGCAACATCACCGGCCTGTACCGCTCGCAATTGCGGGAAATAGAAGACACGGTGCTGGGGAGGCAGCAGTGAAAAAATGGAACGGGGAACGGCGCGGAGTTTTCGTCAAGGGACTTTTTTCGTCCTTCCTTCTTCTTTACTCCGTATGCTTCATCCTCTTGTCGTGCGCGTCGGCGGCGTCGGCGGAAGAGTATTACTCCATCGGCATGGCGTACTACGACATGGGAAAGTTTAGCGAGGCGCAGCGCTGGCTTGAAAGGGCAAACAGCGTTAAGACGACCATGCGCGCTTCGGAATACAATCTGGGGCGCATCGCGTTTGAAACAAAGAAGTACACCATAGCGGCGCAGCATTTCGAGAACATCCTCAAAGACGACGGCGAAAACGTGATGGCGTTAAAATCAATCGCCTATACGAAAATTATGCTCGGCGACATTGACGGCGCGGAAGCGTATTATGAAAGGGTGTTGAAGCTTGAACCGGAAAGCGCGGACGACGGGTACAACTATGCGATGATACTCTACGCGATGCAAAAATACCCCGAAGCGGAAGCCGTGCTTAAGAAATTCAGTTACGATATGCCGGACAACAAAAACACCCTCCTCCTGCTTGCCCGCGCCGAAAAAGCCCAGAATAAGGTCGAGGCCATTGACGATTACGCGTTGTGGTTTGTCAAAAACACCGACCCCCTTGTCCGATACGAATATGCCGAAGCCCTCGAAACGGCGACTTACTATGCGCGCGCCATCGAAGAATTAAAAAAAGCCCTCGAAGGGTGGACCGGCGGCACGGAAACCGCAACGGTTAAGAAAGGCGATGTGCAATACAAATTGGCCTATCTGCTGTTAACCGCCGACAACAACAACGACGAAGGCATCGCCATCCTCAAAGAGGCGGTAAGCGGCGGCTTTGCCGACCTTGAATCCGTTAATGAACTGGCAAAAGACGCCCGCGTCTCGAGCGTGCACAAAGAAGAAATCTCCGTCATTGCAGGCGATGTGGCCGCCAAGCTTAAAACCGCGGAAGCCCAAGCCGCAGAGCCGCCGCCGGACGCCGCCGCAAGCGCCGCAACGCCGCCGGCCATCCCCGAAACCGGACAGACGGCGACGCCCTAAGGACGCGCTGAAACACCGCACACAGACGATAAAAAATCCCCGCTGCAAGCAGCGGGGTATTTTTTGTTCTAGAGGAAATTTATTGTACGTGTGGGGTTTAATGCCATGAAGTCTAAGCGTTACGAGAATTTAACCGCAGCAAGCTGCGGGGCAGTAAACCCCACTGTGAATAAAGTGATACGAAAGAACGCCTTCTGCATAGCCATCCTCGGCGCCGTCTTCGTATGCTGCTTCCTGTTTTCGTTTATGATAGGCGTGTTTCCCGTCAAGCCCGGAGAGCTGGTGCACACACTGGTGTACCGGCTCCTTAACCGCGCGCAAGACTGGAGCGCGCAGGTGAACGCCGTCGTCTTCAACGTCCGCCTGCCCCGCGTCGCCGCCGCCGCCATGATCGGCGCAGGCCTCTCCGCCGCCGGCGTCTGTTACCAGAGCCTCTTCATCAACCCACTCGCCTCGCCCGACATACTCGGCTCATCCGCCGGCGCCGGCTTTGGCGCGGCTCTTGCGATCATGTCAGGCGCCTCCTACTTCATGATTTCGGCAAGCGCCTTCCTCTTTGGCTTAAGCGCCGTGCTCGCCGCCGTGCTCATATCCTCCAGCGCGCGCTCAAACCCCACCCTGTCCCTCGTCCTTTCGGGCATCATGCTCGGCTCCCTTTTCTCTTCGGCAACCGCCTTCCTTAAACTCACCGCCGACCAGACCAACGTCCTGCCGGCAATCACCTACTGGCTCATGGGCAGCCTGGCGGGCATCCGCACCGCCGACCTCGCCCTGGCCGCGCCCCCCATAGCGCTGGGCCTTGCCGTCCTCTTTCTATGCCGCGTGCCGTTAAACCTTATGACGCAGGGCGAAGACGAGGCGCGTTCGATGGGCGTCAACACCCGCCTGGTCCGCGCCGCCGTCATCGCGGGGGCCACCATCGTGAGCGCCGCCTGCGTATCCATCAGCGGCATGATAGGCTGGGTCGGCCTCGTCATTCCCCACTTTGCCCGCATGATGGCCGGCTCCGACAACCGCGTCCTGCTGCCCGCCTCCATGCTGCTCGGCGCGTCCTACCTGCTGGTCGTGGACAACATCGCCCGCACCATCTCGACGTCGGAGGTGCCCATAGGCATCCTCACCTCGTTCATCGGCGCGCCCTTCTTCGTGTATCTTATCTTAAACAGAGGCAACAGGATCTAGGACGCCACCCCCTGACGGCGCGCACTTTAACATCAAGCGCTCCAAGCCGCAGACAACAGCATGCGCGGCGGCAGCCCATAGTCAATCCCCCGGCGGCAACACCCTGTCCAGCAACTCCGCGCTCATGCCGTAGAGCGCGCCGATGCTCGCACGGTGAATCACCGCATCCGCGTCGCCGTCGGCAATGACGCGGCCCTCTTTCATGAGGAGGGCTCTGCCGCCTAAGAAGCGCGCGTGCTCAGGACAATGCGTCGTCAGCAGAATCGAATGGCCTGCGCAGCTTAGCCTTTGTATCGCTTCCAAGAGGACATACTGGTTCCCATAGTCAAGCCCCGACGCCGGCTCGTCCATGACGATATACTGCGCCCCCTGCGCCAGCGCGCGGGCAATCAGCACAAGCTGCCGCTCGCCGCCGGACAGGTGCAGGTAGAGCCTGTCCGCAAAGCCTGCGATGCGCAGCGTCTCCAGGGCCCTCCGCGCCGCCTCATGGTCGGCCTTGCCATAGCGATGCCAGCCCACGCCGTTTGTCCGGCCCATCAACACCACGTCCAGCGCGCTGTAGGAAAACACCCCGTTGTGCGACTGCGGCACATAGGAAAATATCCGCGCCATCTGGCGGCGCCGGACGGCCCGCACATCCACGCCGTCCACGCACACCATCCCCCGCCCCGCGGCAAAGAACCCCAGCAGCACCTTCAGCAGCGTGCTCTTGCCGCAGCCGTTGGGCCCCAGAATGCTCACAACCTCGCCGCGCCCCGCAGAGAAGTTCACCCCGTTCAGCACGGTGCGCCGCTTGCCATACCCAAACACCAAATCCTTCACTTCAATCATACTGCACTCCTTATGTGGAGGAGGGATGAGCCCCCCGCCTTGAGCCTCTCAACGTCCGACCTTGAGCCTCTCAACGTCCGACCTTGAGCCTCTCAACGTCCGACCTTGAGGGTCTCAACGTCCGACCTTGAGGGTTTCAACGTCCCGACCTTGAGGGTTTCAACGTCCCGACCTTGAGGGTTTCAACGTCCCGACCTTGAGGGTCTCAACA
>JAITNO010000101.1 GCA_031290405.1 Spirochaetaceae bacterium | reverse complement strand
GTCGCCGCGCGGCTTTGGAAAAAGTTTGCCGCCTACCCCTACAACCTGGAACGGGCCTATCGGCGGGTTCCCATCTACGATGAGCATAACCAAACCAAATCGGACATCGACATCCTGCTCGCCGACACGCAGTGGTGCATGGCCGTCGAAGTCAAACGGGAAGCGAATAAAGACGATGTGGAACGGCATCTAAAACGCATGGACCTGATACGCACATATCCCCCCGCCGAAGTCGCAGGCAAAAAAATGCTCGGCGCCATCGCGGGAGGCGTCGTGCTGCCCGAGGCTAAAGAGTTTGCCCACGAGTGCGGCTTCTTCGTGCTCGAACTCAAGGGCGAGTCCGTCGAACTGCTCGCCGCGCCTGCGGGTTTTACCGCCAGGGAATGGTAGGGGGCAATGGGGGCCCCCGCTCCCTTAGGGGCTTACGCGCTTGCGGTCGCGGGGGAAGAGGCTTGCCTCTTTTACGTTGGCAAGGCCGAGGATGCGCCCGGCAGCCCCGGCATCGCCATAATTGGCCGCCCCCCTCGCCCCACACCCCCCTCCCATGCTACCATCGCCCCATCGTGCAGAACCACAGCGAACAGAACGTCAAACTCATCATTTCCTACGACGGCGCCGACTATTCAGGCTGGCAAATCCAGCCGGGCGTCCGCACCGTGCAGGGCGAACTCGAAAGCGCCCTCCAGAAGATCCATCGAAAGCCCATCATCCTCTACGGAGCTGGCCGTACCGACGCAGGCGTTCACGCCGTCGCCCAGTGCGCCAACTTTTTCAGCACGATACAGACTATGCCCCCACGCAACTTCGTCCCCGCGCTCAACGCCCTCCTCCCCCGCGACATCCGCGTTACCGCCGCCGCCGCCGTCCCCCCTCAGTTTCACGCTCGCTTTTCCGCCACCGCCCGCGCCTACCAGTATCGCATCGCCTGCGGCCGCCCGCTCCTCCCCCACGAAACCCGCTACGCCATGTCCATCCCCTTTGCCCCCTCGCTCCCCCTCCTCAACTCCTACGCCCGCCTCCTTTTAGGCGAGACTGACTGCACCCTCTTCGCCTCCCCCTCCGATGCAATCTTCACCCGCGGCAGCGGCTCCCGTTTCCGCCGCATAGGCCACGCTCATTTCTTCATCGAGAACGGCCTCCTCGTCTTTGAAATCGCCGCCAACGCCTTTTTTCGCAAGATGGTCCGCTCCATCGTCGGCACCTTCCTCCATTACGCTCAGAGAGAGCTCCCCACGAGCGCCTTCGAGCGCATCCTCCGCGAAGGCAAACGTGAAAAAGCCGGCCCCACCGCTCCCCCCCACGGCCTCTTCCTCTGGAACGTCTTCTACGACTAACCTGTCGGCGCCCAGCGCCTTGAAACTCTTCGCACATTCCAGCATACTCCCCTCATTATGAAACACTTTAACAACAAACACGCCTTTTTCGTCGGCTTACTCCTCGCAATGACCTTGAGCGGCGCGCTCGCGTGTTCAAAGGAGAACACCATGAAACAACTCGGAGACGGCGTGTTCGCCGTCATCAACACCGAAAAGGGCTCCATCGCCCTTAGCCTCGAGTACGAGAGGGCCCCCCTCACCGTCGTCAACTTCGCCGCCTTAGCCGAAGGCACGATGGCCGTCTGCAACGGCAAGCCGTACTACGACGGCCTTACCTTCCACCGCGTCATCCCCGACTTCATGATTCAGGGCGGAGACCCCGCCGGGAACGGCTCAGGAGGCCCCGGCTACCAGTTCCCCGACGAGTTTGACCCCAGCCTTTCGCACAGCGGACCGGGCGTCCTCTCCATGGCAAACGCCGGCCCCGGCACCAACGGCAGCCAGTTCTTCATCACCCACAAGGAAACGCCCTGGCTCGACGGCAAGCACACCGTCTTCGGCCACGTCGTCGAAGGCCAAAACGTGGTCGACGCCATCAAGCAGGGCGACCTCATCAAGAGCGTCGCCATCGTGCGCAACGGAGAGGCCGCCGCCGCCTTCGTCGCCAACCAGGCGCGCTTCGACGCCCTCCTCTCCGAGCGCGCCGCAGCGGCCGGTGCCCGCGCCGCCTCCGCGCGGGATGCCGCCCTCGCCCTTATCGGCGAAAAGTTTCCCGGCGCGCAACAGACCCCCTCTGGAATCTTCTATAGCGTCGAGAAAGCCGGCGCCGGCGCAAAGCCCGCGAAGGGCCAACAGGTCGCCGTGCAGTACCGCCTCCTCCTCCTCTCTGGAGCCGTCATCGACGCCTCGGTGCCTCGCGGCAAACCCTTCGAGTTCACCGCCGGCGCAGGACAAGTGATCCCCGGATGGGAGGAGGCCGTCCTCGATATGCGCAAGGGGGAGAAGCGCACCGTCGTCATCCCCCCCGCCCTTGCCTATGGCGAAGGCGACGTGCGCCACCCCCAGACGGGAGAGCTCATCATCCCCGGCAACAGCTACCTCGTCTTCGAGCTTGAACTCGTCGACTTCCACTAAACCACTGTGGACGACGCGCCCCCCTCCATCCATCACCTTGAGACCTGCCCCTCCACCATGGACGAAGCGCGCGCCCGCGCCGGGGCCGGCGCCCCCTCAGGCTCCGTCGTCTGGGCAAACCACCAGAGCGCGGGGCGCGGGCGCGTCGCCCACCGCCTTTGGCGCGCCTGCCGTGGGGAAAGCCTCCTCTTCACCCTCATCCTTCGCTATGAAAGCGCCGCCGCCTTCCCCGCCGCCCTCCCCCTCCGCGCCGCCCTCGCCCTGGCCGACGCCATAGCCGCGCTCTTCCCCCCCCTCGCCCCGGCAATCGCCGTCAAATGGCCCAACGACCTCATGCTCAACGGGAAAAAGGCCGCCGGCATCCTTACCGAAAGCGATGGGACGAGCGTCTTTATCGGCATGGGCGTCAACGTCTTGCAGGAAGCGCCCGAAACGCTCGACGAGGGAGGGCGCGCCACCAGCATCCTCGCCGAATTGCGGAACGCGCAGAGTCCCGTCGTGCCCAACGTCGAGGCCCTCCTCGAAGAAACCCTCCCCCGGCTGAAAGCCGAGCTCTCTGGCGGCGCCGCTCAGGCCGACGACCGCGATTGGAGGCCGCGCCTCGAAAGCATTCTCCATATGAAAGGCCGGGAAGTCCTCTTCCTCAACGGGCGCGCTGACGGCGCCTGCGAAGTGCGCGGCGCCCTCGTCGGCGTCTCCGACGAGGGCTTCTTGCTGATGCGCGACGGAGCGACGGGAACGCAGAGAGCCTTCGTCGCAGGTGAGCTTTCCCTGCGTCAGGCCTAGCCGCGCGGCGCCGCCTCTGATATGCTCCCCCGCATGAGATGGATGAGTTTCGCGTTGGCATTGGTTTTGACCGCCTGCACACGGCCTGCGCCCAGAGCGGCGGAGGCCGGCGCTCTGGTGCGCTCGGGCAACGAACGCTTGCGCGCGGCCCTGGAGGCGGCGGCAATCCCCGACGCCCTGGCCGCCGCAGTCTTGCGCGCAGAGGACGCCTTCCTCCCCGAATTGCTGGCCATCCTGGCAGAGCGCGACGGCTATCAGCGGCTGCTCGTCGACAAACAACACCCGCTTGAGCCGCAACAGTACGTCCCCCCCGACCTCGTGGAGCTGACCAATGAGGGCGCCTTCCGCATCGGGCGGCAGGGCCTGCTCCTCCGCCTTCCCGCCGCCGAGGCCTTGCAGGAGATGGCAGAGGAGGCCCTCAAGGACGGCATCGTCCTCGTCGCCTCTTCCACCTATCGTTCCTACGAGTATCAGCTTGAGGTGTATGCGCGGAATGTGAGGGAAAACGGGCGCGACCAGGCCGACCGGGAGTCCTCTCGCGCCGGCTACAGCCAGCATCAGACGGGGCTTGCCGTGGACTTTGGCTCGATTACCGACGCTTACGCCGGGACCCCCGCCGGCCGGTGGCTTTCGGCAAACGCAGGCCGGTTCGGCTGGTCGCTCTCCTTCCCCGACGGCTACGAGGAGCTTACCGGCTACCGTTGGGAATGTTGGCATTACCGCTATGTGGGGAAGCCTCTGGCGCGCTTCATCGACGCATGGTTCGCCGGCGTTCAACAGTACGGCTTGCGCTTCGTCTATGAGTGGGAGGGGCTGTCCGACGGGTTGGAGGCGCGCCCGTAACGCTCGATAGTGTGCCGGTATATGTCCAGGAGCTTGAGGGCCATGCTGTCGATTAACCAGGCGCCGGCGTGGAGCTTAGCCTCGAAGGCCTTCCTTGCATACAAGTCCCCATCCTCAAGCAGTTCGAGGACGCGCGCGGCAAACTCCCCCGCATCATTCTTTACCATGAACCCGCCGTTGTCGCCATTCATCACCATAAGCGTTCCCATCGAGCCGATGGCGACGACGGGCAGCCCCGAATACATCGCCTCGATGGTGACCAAGCCCTGCGTCTCGGTGAGCGACGGGAACACCAGCATATACGACATCGCATAGGCCAGCCCCAGATCCGTCCTATCCAGGTAACCGGTAAACACGCAGCGTTCGCGAATCCCCCGCGCCGCACTCAAGCGCATCAATTCGTCATGGCAGGGGCCGTTTCCGGCAATCAGCAACACCGCGTCGTCGTGCTTCTCGAACACCGCAGGCAGAAGGTTGAGGAGGAAGGCGACGTTCTTTTCCCGCGTCAGCCGTCCGGCGAACAGCAGGATCCGTTTGCCGGCAAGCGAGGGGTGCAGCTCGATCATCTTGCGTCGAAACACCTCCTTTTGCTCGGGCGAGAACGTTAAGTATTTCGGGTCGATGCCCGTCGGCAGCAGAAACGTCTCCTTCTTCACCTTGTATCGTTTTATCACGTCGATTACCTGCGCCGTCGGCGCGATGACGACGTTGCAGCGCGTAAGCACGTACTTGAAGACGCATTTCGCGATGAACCGCACGACGGGAGCGGGGAACACGGGGAAATACTGAAGCCCATACTCCTCCCACAGCGTGTGGAGCGTATAGACGACGGGGAGCTTGAGGCGCTTCGCGCAGTAGGAGCCGAAATTGGCGATGATAAACTCGCTGTTAAGGTGGATGATGTCCGGCGCGAAGGCCTCCACCTGGCGGGACACCCAGAAGACCTTGTGGGCGTAGGCGATGCGGTCCTCCTTCGAGATGGCGAATTCGAAGGACGACACCTGAATGATCTCCGGCTGGGGGCCCGCGTCGTCGGCCTCTTCGCGCACCAGCCGCCCCACGTCCATCGACTCCGGGTATTCCGAGCAGACGATGAGCACCTTGTGCCCCAAGCGGAGCAGAGCGTGCGAAAAAGCGTCGATTGATACGGAGACGCCGTTGACTCGCGGCCAATAGGCGTCGGTGAATATTGCGATTCTCATAATTGCCGATGCCTGACTCTACCCGCGCATCCAGAGCCTGTCAAGGGAAGGAACGAGCGCCCAGGTCAAAGGGGAGCGGCTTCCCCTTATAAGGCGGAGGGTCTCCCCATCGGATGCGGAGGGTCTCAAGTCTGGGGCTGTAGCCCTGAGGTCTCGTGTGGGGCGCGCCGGACGGAGGCGGGGTCCCGCGAGGATTGCGCGGGGTCCCGCGAGGTTTGCGCGGGGTCCCGCGAGAGTTGCGCGGGGTCCCGCGAGGATTGCGCG
>JAITNO010000061.1 GCA_031290405.1 Spirochaetaceae bacterium | reverse complement strand
CGGACTCAAGACGCTGTTCAGGCCGCCGGTGGCAATCACGCGGACGTCCTCGGGACGCATCCCCTCCAGCCGTTGCATCTCATCCTTAAACTGGCCGATAAGCGACTCCACCAGCCCCTTGTAGCCCAGCACAATGCCCGACTGAATCTCGTCCACCGTATTCGCGCCCAGCGTCGATTCCGGCGCTTCCAGCGCAACAGGCGGAAGCTGGGCCGTATGGCTAACCAGCGATTGCACCGCAATCCCCAAACCCGGCGTAATCGCCGTTCCCAGAAGCGCGCCGTCGCGCCCAATCGCCGCAAAACTCAGCGCCGTGCCAAAATCCACCACAATGCACGGCCCATTGAAGCGCGAATACGCCTCCAGAACATTGCAGACGATGTCCGTCCCAATCTGGTGCGCGCGCGAGGGCGGAATCTTCACCGGCAGAAGGTGGTAGAGCGCATGATTCACCAGCAAAGCCTTTTTCCCCGTCAGCCCCTCGATCATGCTCAGGAAAGGCCCGATAAGGGCAGGCACAACCGAACTCACAATGGACGCGCCAATATCCTGCGGCGAAACGCCTATTTCCCGCAACAGCGAACGGAAAACAATGCTGTATTCGTCCCCCGTGCGCTTCGGGTCGGTGTATATTCGCCCCACCGGCGACAGCGCGCCGTCGCGGAACAGGGCGACCACTATGTTCGTGTTTCCTATGTCGATAACAAGAAGCATCGTGGATGCGCCTTCAGCCTACTCGAAGAAGAAGGAGACGGACTCCAACAGGGCGGCGGGGCTGACCGGCTTGGTCAGATAGCCTTTTGCGCCTTTTTTGATGGCCTTTTGCGCGGTCTTGTTCTCCGTGTCGGCAGTAAGAAAGACCACCGGAATGTTTTGGTACCGCGCGTCTTTTTGCAGTTTGGCAAAGAAATCGATGCCGCTCATTTCGGGCATTTCAATGTCGAGCAGAAGAAGGTCCACGTGCGTCGTTTCAAGAACCCTCAGCGCCGACGCGATGTCTATCGCCGAACGGACGTCGTACTGGTTTTTAAGAATCGCGTTGATGTTCATTAGCACCTCGGGCATATCGTCAACGCAGAGAACGATTTTTTTTCCGGTATCGGGCATAACTTTTTTACCTCCGTCAAATGGTTTCCCGCAAATCATAAGCGCAATCCCACCGCCTGTCAATCGCTCTTTTTTACAGCGGCCTACGGCACTGAGCCCGCGCAGTCGGCTTTGCGTCCAAGAGCTGCCGTCCCCCGGCGGGGCGGCAAGGTGGCCGGGGACACACTGAAAACCAGCACACGGACTGCAATCCGAAACTTTGGGATTGCAATCCAAAACCTCATGACTGCAATCCAAAACCTTCGGACAGTTGTCCGAAACCTTTTGCAGCGGGCAAAAACTTGAAGGCAAGGCGGCGCACGATTGCCGCTCATGAGTTTTTTAGCGCGTCACTAGGCGAGCGGGGGACTTGGGGGGCAGCGCCCCGCAGAGGGGGCGCCTGCAATCTCGAGGAGTTTTTTTTCTGCGGCGGCGGGCAAGGCCAGAGTTTTAAGACGGGACTTTTCGCCGACGACGATGGCAATGCGATTTTTGGGGCAGCCGAGCTGTTTTGCAAGGAAGGCGATGAGGGCGGCGTTCGCCCTGCCGTCCTCAGGCGCGGCGGCGATGCGGACGCGGAGTCTGCCGTCCCGCACCCCTAAGGCTTCGGTCTTCGACGCGCCGGGCGTCGCCTTGACGCGAAGCAGCATCGTCTGTCCGTCCTTACTCACACACGTTTCCATTCCGCTCCGCTCAGGCTCCTTACTTCCCGCTTCCGATTTCCTGTATACTACCGACGATGACCTCAAAATGCAATGTGTGCTTTACATTCTTCCTCCTGTGCGCGGGGCTTTGCCTCTGGGGGGAAGAAGGCGCTGGCGGCGTGCTTACGCTGCAACGGGCGCTTGAACGGGCGGTGGAGCGAAACCTTACGCTCGAAAAGAACGCGCTCGACCTCGAAACCGCCCGCCTCGGCGCCGACAACCTCTGGGCGCAGCTTTTGCCTTCGATGAGCGCGGGGGGCAGCGTCGGCTGGGCGACGAGCTTTACCAATCCGCCCCGCGACGGCAATCCGACCTTCGGCGTTCAGGCGAGCGTTTCGCTGTCGCTTAATCCGTCCCTTAAATCGACGATGCGGATTATCTCCCTTGCCTACCGGAGCGCGATCTTGGATTACGAGTCCGGCAAGCGGCAGGTGGAGATTGCGGCGGCGAAGGATTACTACAAGCTGCTGATTGAACGAAAAAACCTTGATGTGCTCCGCGACTTGCTGGCGCAAACGGAAGGGCAGCTTTCGCAGAGCAGGACGAAGTTTCGCAATGGGTTTGTGAGCGAGCTCGACGCGCAGCGGAGCCTTCTTGCCGTCCAGACGGCGCGTTTCGAGCTTGGCAGGGCGGAGATGGCGGCGAAGGCGAATGTTCAGACGTTTCTTTCGGCGATTGGGTATGACGAAAACGTCGAGTGGGAGTTGGAAGACCGCTTTACCATAGAAAAGATCGACGCGGACGCCGACGCGCTCATCGCCGAATACCTGCCCCGCCGCCCGGATATGCAGAGCGCGCGCCAGACGCTCGAACGCCTCGAATTGCAGAGCGCGCAGAAAGCCCTGCAAGCCCGCGCGCCGTCCCTTAGCCTAAGCTCAAGCTGGAGGGGAACGCCCGCGCTGGCGGCGCCGCTCTCCGACTCCTTCAGTGTGAGCGCGGGCATTTCGATTCCCCTTGACAGTTGGATCCCCGCATCGAAGGACGACCAGAGCGTCAAGGCGGCGCGGACGGATGCGACGAAGGCGAAGGCGGACGTGCAAGAGACGGAGCGTACGGCGCGCCTGGCGATACGCACGTTGGTGAACAATCTTTCAAGCGCGTGGAGCAGCGTGGAGATCGCGCGGTTGCGCGTCGACATCGCCCGCCGCGCGCTGGAGATGACGCAGATCGCCTTCAACAACGGCTCCGAAGAGTTCCTCGCCCTGCAAACATCCCGCAACGACCTCACCGGCGCGCGCCAGCAGCTCCTTACCGAAGAGCTCTCGTATAAAAACATGAGCCTTGATCTTGCGGCGGCGCTCAACAGGGAGGTGAACGACCCATGGACGGCGTACACTACAAATTGATTTCGTACCCCATCAACGCCACGACGCCAGTCTGGCCGGGCAGCCCCGCCACGCGCCTGGACAAGCACAGCCACATCGAGCGCGGCGACAGCGCAAACACCAGCATCTTCACCATCTTCAACCACACCGGCACCCACTGCGACGCGCCGCGCCACTTTATCCCCGAAGGCGCAACCATCGACCAGCTCCCCCTGGAGCGCTTCATCTTCGAGCGGCCCCTCCTGCTCGACGCGCCGCGGACCTTTGGCGAAAAGATTCGCGCCGCGGACCTCCAGCCACACGCGGAACGCATCGCGCGCGCCGACCTCCTCATGCTGCGGACAGGGTTTTCCCGATACCGCACAGAAGCGCCCGAACGATACACCCACGAGGGCCCGGCAATCGCCGCAACGTGCGCGGAATACCTCGCCGCGAACTTCCCCCGCCTCGCCGCCGTCGCCGTGGACTTCGTCTCCATCGGCTCCTTCACCGACAAAAAAGACGGCGAGGCCGCCCACCGCGCCCTCTTCGGCGGCTCAGGCGGCAAGGCCGTCATCTGCGCCATCGAGGACGTCGACATGAGGGAACTTGAGGCGGACAAACTCGTACGCGTCTTCGCTTTGCCCCTGCTCGTCGAAGGAGCCGACGGCTCGCCAGTCACGATGATCGCAGAGCTGGCGCGCCGATAGAAGCGCTCGACGCCCAGCGGCAAGAAGCGCAAGAGCTGTTTACAAACACCGTTCATCTCCTTACACTAAGCCGCATGGCCAAGGCAATAATGATTCAGGGAACAATGTCCAACGTTGGAAAGAGCCTCATCACGGCGGGACTCGGGCGGGTTTTGATGCAGGACGGATGGAAAGTGGCTCCGTTTAAGTCTCAAAACATGGCCCTTAACTCATGGATAACCGACGAAGGACTCGAAATGGGACGCGCTCAGGTCGTACAGGCGCAGGCGTGCGGCATCAAGCCAAGCGTGTTGATGAATCCAATCCTCCTCAAGCCGACGACCGACAGGAACTCGCAAGTCATCGTCAACGGCGAGGTGCGAGGCGTCATGACGGCGACCGAATACTTCGTGAGCAAGCCCACCCTCTTGCCGGAGGCGCTCGCCGCCTACGAAAAACTCTCCGCGCAGTACGACGTCATCGTCGTCGAGGGCGCAGGCAGCCCCGCCGAGATAAACCTCCGCGACAGAGACATCGTAAACATGGGCATCGCAAAACACATCCGCGCGCCAGTACTCCTCGTTGGAGACATAGACCGCGGCGGCGTGTTCGCCCAACTCTGTGGAACGCTTATGCTGTTGGAGGATGACGAGAAGGCGTTGATAAAGGCCCTCGTCATCAACAAGTTTCGCGGCGACATCGACATACTCAAGCCAGGACTGACGATGCTCGAGGAGAAAGCCGGCAAGCCAGTCGCCGGAACGATCCCATTCCTAGACGTAGACATAGAAGAAGAGGACAACTTCGCCGGACGAGCAGCCGCGTCGGCGGCAAGGCAAGGCGCAGACCTCGACATCGCCGTCATCCGGTTGCCGCGCATATCCAACTTCACCGACCTCTATGCTCTGGAAGCCACAAACGGAATCGCCGTCCGCTACGTCGGACGCACCCGCGAGCTAGGCCGCCCCGACGCGATCATCCTGCCAGGCACCAAGAACACCATCGCAGACCTCCTGTGGATAAGGGAAAACGGCCTCGAGGCAGCCGTGCTGCAACAAGCAACCAAGGGAACAATGATATTCGGCATCTGCGGCGGCTACCAAATGTTAGGAAAAAAAGTGACCGACTCCGAGGGCGTCGAAATCTCAGGCGGCGCCAGCGTGGCCGGCATGGGACTCCTCCCCGTCGAAACCACATTCCACCCGGAAAAACACCGAAAACAAGTAAACGGACGAACAAACGCCTTCGGCGGCTGCGCCGTCGAAGGCTACGAGATACACATGGGACAAACGAAACAGACGGACGAAAGCGCCCACATCGACGCCCGCGACCACATCGTCCAAAACGGCGCCGTCTACGGCACGTACCTCCACGGCGTCTTCGACAACGCCCAGTGCCGCGAAGCATTCTGCGCCGAACTCTGCGCGCGCAAAAGCATCCCGCCACTGGCCGAACACCACAGCAATCTGGCGCACTACAAAGAAACACAGTACAACAAGCTCGCCAGCGCCATCAGAACAAACCTCGACATGAACCTTGTCCGCAAGATCCTGGAAGAAGGAATCTAAAAGAAAAACCGCCAGGAAGAAGAATCAACATATAAGAAGGACCGCAACATGATTTCAGCCCTCAAATTATTCGCCATCGGCGTCGTCTTAGGCATAGCAAACGTCATACCCGGCGTCTCAGGCGGCACCCTCGCCGTCGTCTTCGACGTATACGACAGACTCATCGACGTCGTAACGCCAAACGTCAAAAAGATATGCAGCCGGTGGAAGTTCTGGCTCCCCCTGTTTGCAGGCGCCGCCAGCGGCATCGTCGTCTTCAGCAAACTCGTCGCGTTTCTCTTAGCCACGCACCCAGCGCCGGCAAAAAGCTTCTTCATCGGCGTCATACTCGGCAGCATCCCACTCATCGCGCGCAGAGCAAAGAAACCCGGCGCGACATACATGCCCATTTCAGCCTCAGTCTGCGCCATAGCCGCCCTCATCGCAATGCTTTTCCTAGCAATGCTGAACCCACAAGGCGCAAGCGCAGACGGAGCGCACGACAACCCCATAAACGCCCCCTACCTCTTCGCCGCAGGCGTCGTCTCCGCCGCAGCCATGATCATCCCCGGCATCTCAGGATCCCTCATCCTACTCGCCATCGGCGCCTATGCAACCATCGTCTCCGCCGTCTCAGAGCTTTCCAGCCGCATCGCAACCGTCCAAAACATAAGCCCCGCCGCCATCGCCGCCACCGTCAAAACACCCCTGCTCATCGTAAGCCCCTTCGCCGCAGGCGTCGTCGCAGGCCTCCTCTTAGGAGCCGCCCTCGTCCGCATCCTGCTAGAAAGAGCCCCCCGCCAAACCTACGGAGCCATCTTAGGCTTAATCGTAGGCTCACTCCTCATCGTTTACCCCAAAGACGGCTGGACAAACGCCGCAACCGTAATCATCTCAATAGCGTCGCTCATCTTCGGCGCCGGCCTCTCACTCAGCTTTTCCCGAAAAGAAACGGAAAACGAATAGGAGGGGGCGCGCGCCCCTACGCGCGCACTTCGTTGCGCGATGGGTCGTGGCAAACCGGGGCCTTTGTCGCCCCTATTCGCCCACCCCCGCGCAGGCAGTCCCTTTCGCCGTGCAAACGCACCTCAACAGTCCCGTTATATTGAGGTTGTAAATTCGCGCCGCTGTCGCGGCGTCCCCCAAGCGGGGGAGCACGCCCCCCCGCAACGCCCCCCGCTGGGGGGGCAAACCAGCCCAACCACAGTGCAACCAGCCCATAGGCCGCAAAATAACCATCAGATTCCGCGTCCTCGGGAGCAAACGCTGGGGCAAAAGAAACTACCACAGCGTCGAAATCCGCTACTGCCCGCTCTCCCGCACTGCCGTCCCTGAAGCGCGATCTCACCATCAGTCTGCAACTGCATATGTAGAGCGCGTGTGAATCCGCCATTAGTGTGCAATCAAATACACGCTGGGCGCGCGTGCGCCTTCCGCATCTTCCCTCGTCTCTTGCCGATGTGCGCACCGTTGTCCTGCGACTGTATGCGGGCGGCGCGCGCGCTTCCTCCGTCGTCTGTTCTTTATTCTCTGTTCTTTTTCTTTTTTACACATTCGCATCTTCCCTCTGTCAATCCCGAGCGAAAACTTCACCCCCTTTAACGCCAAATTCACAAGCGAAAACTTCACCCCCTGTCAGCTTTTGCGGCGCTTTTCACGCTTGCAAAGAAGCAGTTGAAAAGCAGCCTCTTGGTCGTTTCAGGCAGATAAGAGCCCTGCTTTTTACCGGTGAATCCAAGGAATTGGAACGAGAAGCTGTTGCAGTTGTCCGTCGTGCGCTCGCATTTGGCGCAGAGCAGCGAGTCAAGGCCGTGTTTTTCGGGCGGCGGCGCGAAGGCCGTTTCGTCCGTTGTTTTCGCCCGTCGGCCAAACCTGCCGTTGAATTCGGATGCGAACCGCGGCAAAACGGCGTTCGCGCTTCCGACGTCTTTGATGTTGTTCATGGCAAAAAACACGGTGAGGCGGTCTTGCAGAGTCTGCCGCAGCCGCTCGACGCGGCCTTTTGCCTGCGGCGAACCCGCCGGGATGAGCTCCGTCCCCAATTCGTCCGTAATCACGCCAAACTGGGTTTTGTCGAGGGTTTTGCCGGCAAGCCGCTCCTCGACGGTCCAGGTTTCGATTTTTTTGTTGTTGACGAAACAGACGCCGATCCTGTCCGCGCAAAGCGCGGCGGGAACGCCATGGTTGACTAAAACCGGCCTAAACGCCTCCAGACAGCCCTGCAAGCGCTCGTTTTCAGTCATGTACAGACCAAGAATCTCTCCAGTCGCGTCGTCCTGAAATCCGCGCGGGGCGAATTGTTCGCCGATCCCGAACCAGTCGAAGAGGCCGGCGTCCGTTTGCACCGGCTCGCCCGACAAAGGCAGCCGCGCACGATGCAAGCGTTTCTCCCCGCTCGTCCTGCGCGTCTTTTTCGAGACGATCCCCGACGCTTTCAAAATCGTCGAAAGCGTCGCACAGCCTATGCCGATGCACTCCCGCTCCGCCAACAGTTCCCTGAAATGCGTGAAGGCAAGTGTTTTTGCAACTCTCGCTCCGTTTCAGGCTGACTGTCGCTTGTCTCAAAGCATCGGGGGTGTGATTTGACGGACGCCGTCCGCTGCTTGCGTGGACCGCCGCCCCGTCGCCCGCTTCCCTCACGGCGAGCTTTATTTGTTTCACCCTGCGCGCGCTCAGCCTCAATTTCGCCGCGACTTCCCGGACGGTGCATTTCCCGTCGACGGCTCCCTTGATCAAAGCGAGCCGACCCAATTCTTGTGCAGTCATTGTGTATTTCATCCTCCTCGTTTATTGCGAAGGGGGTGAAATTTCCCCTCGTTAATTTCCAGGGTGAAGTTATCGCTCGTGAAT